>JAIOSM010000416.1 GCA_021107575.1 Desulfobacteraceae bacterium
CCCTGAAAACAAGTTTTTAAAAAATCTGTCATGTGATTGTATTATTTTTTTATCCACCTTTCCTATGTTTGATTATTTGTTACAAATATACGAAAAATTGAATTGGAAATCAAATTTTGAGATTTTTTAGTTTTTGCTGTTGGGGCTTCTGTCCAATTGCATCATAACGTTTGGCTAAAAAGCGTGCAGGGTTTATTACTGCGACTTTTCAATTTGCGTGATAGCCAAATTTTTAATTTCCCTTTTAAATTATTTATAAAATCAAATTAAAGATTTTGCGGTGTTTGTTACATATTCCTAACTCTCGATTTGCGATTTGACTGCATGATTTTTTAGCTGATGTTAGAAACTTTTTATTAATTGTAAAGTATATCTTTTTTTCTTATCAATTACTTATTATCTCCGATATATTGAAATACTTTCACATATCCTCCACTTGATGATATATTATTCTTTTCATCCATTCCATAGTCTCCGATTGCGATTTTTGTGCCATCAGATGTTAAACTTATCGATATACCGAAGTGCCACCCTTGTGCTTCTCCGACAATATCTTCGCCAAGTTGTTTCCATGTGCCTAATTTGTATTGAAAGATTCTTACACTGCCTGCATTTTTTTCTGAATTGTATATAGAACCAATAGCGACTATCAAACCATCAGCACTTATACTTATTGATTCACCGAAGTAACCTGAAGTTTCTGCGTCAATATCTTCACCTATTTGTATCCAAGTTCCGTTAATATTTTGGTAAACCCTAATATGGCCACTACTTGTTCCACTTCCGTCATTAGAAAAAGCACCAATTGCCACAACATATCCATCTGTATTTAAACTAACAGAGCTTCCGGAGTGATCACTTTCAGCTTCACCGTCAATATCTTCTCCTATTTGTATCCAAGTCCCGTTAATATTTTGGTAAACCCTAACATGACCGCTTCCTGTTCCATTTCCATCATTAGAAGAAGCACCAATTGCCACAACAGATCCATCGGCATTTAAACTGACAGACCCTCCTGATCTGTCCTCTTCAGCTTCACCATCTATATCCTCACCTATTTGTATCCAATTCCCGTTAATATTTTGGTAAATCCTAACATGACCGCTTCTTGTTCCGTTTCCATCATTTCTCCAGGCTCCTATTACCACAATCGAACCGTCAGCATTTAAACCTATCGATTCTCCGGAGTAATCACCTTCAGCTTCACCGTCAATATCCTCACCTATTTGTATCCAAGACTCGTTAATATTTTGGTAAACCCTAACATGACCACTTCCTACTCCATTTCCGTCATTAAACAGGGAGCCTATTGCCACAATCGAACCGTCAGCACTTAAACTAATCGATCTTCCTGATTGATCACCTTCTGCTTCTCCGCTAATATCTTCGCCAAGTTGTGACCATGTGGCTGATTTGTATTGAAAGATTCTTACAAGACCACTACCTGCAAAATCTCCTGAATTGTAGGGAGAACCAATAGCAACTGTTAACCCGTCGTCACTTATACTTACAGACCATCCGAACTTAACAACGGCATCTTCTCCGTTAATAGTGCCTCCTATTTGCTGCCATACAGATGTTACTGAATCATCAATATTATCAATATCATCAACATCATTTTTTTTACAACTGCTTAAAATTGATGATAATACAATTATTCCGGTTAAAAATGAAAGTACAAGATTAAAATTCAATTTTTTCATGTGTTTATATTCAATTTAAAATAATTTATTCTTGTTTGCTAACGTTGGTATAGGAAAAGTAAGGGATGAAATATCTTTACTTTTCAAGTTTTAAAAGTAGCAAAATTTTTGGTTTTTTGACCTCTTAAATTATTTACAAAAACAAAATCGCAAAGATTTTGCGGTGTTAATTACTTGTTGCTACTAATCAATTTGCAGGTTGCCCTTATTTTTTTTATATATTTGTTGGAGGTAGTTTATTATTCATTTATTATTTTTTTCAATTCATCTTGTGTTTCAACTACCCACATTTTTGAATTATCATCCAGTCTTATAATAGACGAGCCAAGTTCCTCCTCACCGGCATCCTTTATTTCCAAAATTTTGTCTGCATTTATTGAAGTTGGTGTATCATTTTCTGGTCCCCAATATCCTCCTCCTGCAATTGTTACTGTTACGATGTGTGCCATATTTTTTATTTTTATAAAGTTATTAGATTTTCATTTTTTAATTCATTAAAAATTTGAATTACATCATTGTTGTCTATATAGTCAATAAGTGTAAATTTGTTTCCTAAACCATTTAGAGATGTTCCAATAAATGCTCCTTTGCTCTCTGAACATGACAACCAAAATCTATCGTGAAAATGTTCTGTGTGTTTCAAGTCAATAGTTATATTATTATTAATGTTTTTTATTCTATTGAATATGTCAGTTTGAAGTGTATCATTAAATTGTCTTTTAGTTATGAAAGTCAGATTGTTTAGTTTTGGTAAATATTTTTTTAAAATATTTATTATTAGGTCAGGGTATTCAGCATCATAGCTCTTTGGAAATATGTAGTTATCAATAACTATTAATTTGTCAGTATTAATAACATTATCAATAAATTTCTGAAATGTTTTTATTAATAATCCGATGTCATCCCTTGGTCTGCCCACAGCTTCTCGATATTTGGGATTAATAATTTTGCTTATTCCATGTTTGAGAATGAGTTCTTGAAGTTCATTATAAGGCTCATAATCCTCAAAATTGAAGTTTTTAATTTTAGAAAGTCTTTTTTTTAGACTATCAAAGTCTGCATTTGCATCACTTTCTACTTGTAAATATTTTGTTGCTTTTATCATTTTTTATTACCTCCAACTTGTATTAAAACAACTCAAATAAATTATTACGTAAACACAACAGTGCATTTAATACAACAGTGCATTTAATATCGACTTTGTATATACTGTTTTTTCTATTTTGAGTTGTCTTTTTTATCAGTATCAAAAGTATTCTTTTTCATTATAATATCCAAAGGATTTGTAATTTTTTTATCGGTAACATTCATAATATGTGTGTAAATTTCTGTTGTTTTGCTGCTTTCATGTCCGAGAAGAACTTGTATGTTTCTTAAATTTTCGCCGTTTTCTAACATGTGTGTAGCAAAGGAATGTCGCAATGTATGTGGTGTTGACCAAGGATTTGTTCCG
>JAIOSM010000029.1 GCA_021107575.1 Desulfobacteraceae bacterium
GGAGCCCGAACTTCATGATGCAGTGAAAAAAGCTCTTAGAAAAGGAGCTCGCAAATTTGTTTTAAATACTTTTTGGCAGCAATCTTTATTCAAAACCATAAAAGGTTTGAATGTCTGGGCAGGCCCTTTCTGTAATATAGGCAATTCCGAGGCTATAACTCTGCTCAAAAAATGGGGATTTTCCGGTGTTATTCTAAGTCCTGAGCTTGACAAAGAGACTTATTTTTCCATGCCTTATAATTCACCACTTCCTTTGGGTATTATAATTAATGCAAACTGGCCCCTTGCAATATCACGCCTGGTATCTGACGATTTAAAGCAGGATAAACTTTTTACAAGCCCAATGAGAGAAGGAACATGGGTCACAAAAATAGATAACAATTTTTGGGTTTTCCCGGATTGGGAACTTGACCTTAAGCAGAAAAAAAAAGATTTAAAAAAAGCAGGATACTCTCTTTTTGTGACAATACAGGAAAGCATCCCACAAGATGTGAAAATGAAAAAACGCCAGGGGCTCTGGAACTGGAATTTAAAATTGCTATGAATCGGGGCTCATCCCGCGCACCCGTTAAGTCGCCGAAGGCGGCTTAACGGGTCAATATATGGTCAATATGCTTTGATTTTAAAATTATCCATCAAGGATGTCTGAAGCCTGGGACTCCACAACATTGGATTTTATGCTCTCTTTATTTCCGGCAAGATGATGCCGCTGTTTATCTTTGTATTTTCTAATTTGCAGTTTAACATTATCTGAAAGTGTATCAATTGCTGCATACATGTTATTTTCAGTTTCTTCCTTTGCATAAATTTGTATTTTGTCACAGTGTAGATTGATATCAACTATGCTTCTCAGTTTTTCAACCGCTAAAACAACGTTTGCGCTGGCAGGGTTATCAAGCATTTTGTCTAGCCTGTTAAATTTTTCATGGATATGAGATTTTAAGGCATCTGATGAATCGATATTTTTAAACGTAATTGATATTTGCATAGAACCTCCTGAAAAGGTGAATATTTAATTTTTATCGTAACATATTCATATATCCTTATCAATGGAAAGTATTCATGGTCGGCTCTAACTTCCCTCTTAATATTCTTCTTGACAACAGAAAGCTCCCATTTTATGTTCATACCAAATGAGCAAGGCATTACACAATATCATTTCTCAGCTATCATCACTTTTTGAGCAGTTCCCTTGCTACTAACTAAAACCTTGATATTAGCAACAAATAAAATGAAAAAATTTTTGATCATATTCCTGTCCATGAGCATGCTGCACGTTGTTGGTGGATGTTCTAATAGAGAAAATGTTAAGGTCCGGCCCCTTGAAGAAAAATCTTCTCCACAGATATCTGACAATTATATCAGAGAAATAATTTTAAGTGAATTCAAACAATGGGAAGGGACTCCCCATAAGATGGGTGGGAACAGCAAAAAAGGTATAGATTGTTCTGGTTTTGCATATTATATGTATGGAGAACTTTTTGATATAAAAGTTCCAAGGACAACAAAATTATTTCTTAAGGAAGGAGTCCGAATAGATAAGTATCAATTAAAACCCGGCGATCTGGTAGTGTTCAGACCTCCCACATACCCTCATCATGTTGGTATTTATGTTGGTGATAATAAATTCATTCATGCTTCAACCACAAAAGGGGTAATGATGTCTGACCTTAATAACCCCTACTGGCTGAAATACTATTTGATGTCAAGGAGGATTCTTAGGGGAATTTATTAGATACTGAGATTATTGGAGCCCAATCTGTTAATGAGGTTCCCGTATTAAAAAAAAGGAGCTATTAAAATGATTGCTTATTGTGGAATGGATTGTTTAAAGTGTGAAGGTTATTTGGCCACCCAGGCAAACAGTGACACAAAACGTAAAAAAGTCGCTGAGAAATGGACTGTTCAATACAATACAGAGATAAAACCAGAGCAGATTAATTGTAATGGCTGCAAATCTGATGATATTAAGTTCTTTTTTACTGAAGGCGTTTGTGAAATCAGAAAATGCAACATAGAAAAGTCAAATGTCCATTGCGCAGTTTGCAGTGAATATAAATGTGAGAAGTTAGAGAAATTTATCAAATTAGCCCCGGCAGCAGGGGAGGCACTTGAGGCATTGCGTTAAATAAAATCAATAAAAAGTTGAGCGGTTAGCTTATAGATTTTTTTTAATTTCCGGGTGACTTGCAATGGATTGTAAGAATTGCTGAGTATGTTTATTCATTCTGGATAGAAATAATTGCACAACCCTTAGCATGATAAGATATCCAAGTTCATGATTCTTTTCAAATAATTTAAGCATTTTGTCACTCTTGATCGTGATAACTTCACTTTTTTCAGCACAAATAGCAGAAAAGGAGGACTCAACATTACCCATGATGGCAGACAGACCAAAGGAGTGCCCTGGAGTCACTTCATCCAGGGTTAGAGATGTACCTACGGGAGATCTGGAATTTAAAAAGATTTTCCCTGATAACAGCATATGAAATCTGGAATGATTTTGATATTGTTTAGAGAGCTCTGTTTCTTCTTCATATGCTTCTAATTGTGCAACACCACTGATTTCAGTTAGCATTGTATCTGAAAGGTTTTGAAAAAAGAGTATTTTTTTAAGTTGTTCTATTTGAATCATGATTAAACCTGCATAAATTATTTATTTAATAGTTTAAAAAATCGGAGTAAGAGTCTCAATGTCAGCAATTTTGTCTTTCAATTCCGGGTTATCATCCAAAGTTTTCATGATCATATTAGTCCGACTATCCAATATACTTTTATAGTGCTGTGCCAGTCTAAGCATGACTTGATATCCAAGTTCGTTATGCTTTGCAAAAAGCTGGGTCATTTTTTTACTACTAAGTGTAATAACTTCGCATGGTTCCTGACAGACAGCTGTTGAAGATGTATTTACTCCAGGCACAAGGGAAGCAACTCCAAAGGTCGAACCAGACTGGATTGTATCAATAATAACATTAACATCAGGAGAGAGTGCTACTTTATGGGCCACCTGTCCCATGATAAGCATATAAAAAAGATCAATATCTTCATTGGTCTTAAATAATACAGTATCTGTATTGTAAATACTTAAATGAGCTTCAGGCGCAATAATTTCAAGCAAAGCATCAGGCAGGCCTTTGAGCAGATTAATTTTTTTTAGATCTTCAATTTTAACCATATTGAATCCTGTTTAAAAAAGATTATGTCAGCAAAAAGATAAGGAGAATAAAGATAGTTGAGATTGCTGCTCCTAATCCTATTGGCAAGGTTCCATTCATTATATCATTATAAAGTCTTAACTTTTTAATTTCCAGTCGTTTTCCGCTAAATCCCATTATCAGCCATAAGTTAACAGAGATAAAAAGTGCAAGCTTGGCTGCGGTGTCTTTACAAAAAGCTGCAAGAACTTTGACTGTATTAATCACAATAATTTCAGACCATTTATTCAAGCTGTTTAAACCCTTGTCCAAAATTATATAAGCTCCTTTTCCAAGTTTGCGATAAGACCAGTCAACATCTAAATTAATGGATCTGATTTCAGGAGGATAGAATCCTGAAAGAATTAACAGGGCAAAGGCAAGTGCTCCAAACATCAATAGCTGCAATTGGCCAACTACATGTGCTCCTGTATAAGGAATGTAATCTACTGTATAGGGAAGCAGGTTGTATAATGGTTGTGGGAAAACACCTATACCAACACATAGGAAAGCGGAAATACCCATGGCAAGAACCATGTTCCATGAAGGATCTTTTGCCCTGATTCCTGAATCATGTCCAAAAAAGGTAAAGAAAGGCACTTTTATTCCTGCATGATGAAACACACCTGCTGAAGCAAACTGGAGTACAAGGTAGACAAAAACCAGGTTTTCATTCACAGTGGCTGTAACTACCATTGATTTGGAAACAAAGCCTGAAAATAGCGGGAAAGCAGAAATTGATGCAGCTCCAACTATGCAGAAAAGGCAGGTTAAAGGCATTGTTTTATAAAGTCCGCCTATCTCAGTACACTTTATTTTTCCAGTCATCTGGAGTACGGAGCCTGCTGCCATGAACAATAAACCTTTGTAAAGAATATGACAAAAGGCATGGGAAATTGCACCATTAAGGGCAAGTTCAGTTCCAATACCGATTCCCACAAGCATGAATCCTATCTGATTCAACAGACTGTAGGCAAGTACTCTGCGTATATCATTTTCAAGGACTGCGTAAAATATTGGTACAAATACCATGAATGCACCGACCCAGATTAAAAGCTCCGTGCCTGGAAATGTCCTTACAAGAAGGTAAACAGCAGATTTAGTTGTAAATGCACTTAAAAATACAGTGCTGGTTGGTGTGCCATTTGGATAGGCATCAGGAAGCCATGCATGCAGAGGAATAGCTGCTGCATTCAAGGCAATGCCAAAGAGAATAAAATAAGTTTCAATTCCATTAAGACCAATTTTGTCAAATGCAAGGGTTCCGGTTTTGCTGTAATAAATCATAATCCCGGCCAATAAAAACAAGCCACCAACAATATGTACCAGAATATATCTAAAGGCTGCTTTTTTGGACTCCTCGGTTCTGGAGGCAAGAATCAGGAAAGTAGAGCTGACTGCCATTATCTCCCAGAAAATGTAAAGACTGAAAAAATCTCCGGCAAAGACCACTCCAAGAGTTGCGCCCACATAAACAATTGAAGAGACATTTTGAAGATCATCTTTTACCTTTAAAGCAAATAAAATGCCGAGAAAAGCCATCAGGATAAAGATTATTCCAAAGATCATTGATAGTTTATCAATTCGTCCAAATATAAGTTCATATCCCCAGAATTCACAAACCCAGATTTTACCATGGGGGATGCTCATGAGGATATAAAAAGCAACCACTGGAATAAGCAGCATATATATGGACTTAGTCTTTCCTTTTAAGAAGGGAATCAGTAAAGAACCTAAAATAAAAATAAATGCAGGTGGAATCAAATTACTTGTCATAGTAGTTCTCTTTTTTCATAACAATTAGTCTTAGAATTTTAGCCAGGAAAATGAGCAGAACACATGAGAAAAATCCATAAACAGCAGAGAAACTTTTTATATGTTCAAACGCAAAAGCCGGATGGGGATGAATAAAAAATTCTGATATTAATAGAACCACCAGAGAAACATAAAAAATAATTAAAAATATTTTAACATTTTTTGGATTGTCAAAAATCGTTAGTTCTTTTTTCATAAATATAATCCTTGAAAATCATTATGACTTAAAATCATTGCTTTACTCAATGGACACCGCCAGCTCCAAAACCTGATGAAAAAGCATATATAAGATAGATTACAGCAAGTGAAACAGCTATGTAAAAAGCAGCTTTATATCCAGGTACCGGATCATGACCAAGTACTTCCCATTCTTCTTCTTCATTATTATTTTTATTGTTCATATGTCAGCCTTTAATTTACGGTTTTATAATCCTAATCCAATTTTGACTAAATTAACGAAAATATCAGGATAGAAAAATAAAACAACTGAGATTATTGCTGTAATAACCAGAGGCACTACACACCATAGTGGGGCTTCTTTTATTGTTGTTGCGCCTGATGTTTCTGCTTTGTTTGAAGGCTCTTCATCCGATTTTGAAAAAAAGCCTTGATATACAATTGGCAAAAAATAAAAAGCATTTAAAAACGAGCTTACAAGTAAAATAGCCATTAGAAATTTATATTCTGATTCAAGAGTGCCTATGAGAAGATACCACTTGCTGTAAAACCCACCACTTGGTGGCAACCCGATTACGCCTAAAGCTCCTATAAAAAATGCTGCAAAAGTGATAGGCATTGTTTTCCCAAGACCCTTCATCTGGCTTATATATTTTTTGCCTGTTGCAACATAAATTGCTCCGGCACAGAAAAAGAGTGTAATTTTTCCAAAGGCATGCATTGCAATGTGTATCACTCCACCAAGCAAGCCCATGGGAGTGAGAAGAGCTACTCCAAATATTATATATGAGAGCTGACTTATGGTGGAGAACGCAAGACGGCGTTTCAATTCATCCTGGGACATGGCTATGCAGGAACTTAACAGTATTGTTATGGCAGCAATTGTGGCAACTATTATCCCTAAATTAAATTGGGCAAGAAGATCAACACCAAAAATTCCTGTAAGGACACGAACAATACTGAACACTCCAACTTTTACCACAGCAACAGCATGTAAAAGAGCACTTACCGGAGTTGGCGCAACCATTGCCGCAGGAAGCCACGAATGAAAAGGCATGATACCTGCTTTGGCAAATCCAAAAACAAACATCAATAACAGGACAGTTAATGCAGGTTTAGACATCTGACCTGGTGCAAATATACCTGCTGTCGTAAATTCCAGGGTGCCTGTAACATGATAACAATAAAGCATTGCCGGAAGAACAAAGGCAACAGAAGTTCCTAAAATAAAAGTTAAGTATCTGCGGCCTGAAATTTTTGATTTTTTATCCTGATGGTGAACAACCAGAGGATAGGTTGCCAAAGACAATATTTCATAAAAAAGGTATAGAGTGAGCAGGTTGGCAGAAAATGCAACTCCGATGGTTGCAGATAATGCAAGGGCAAAAAAGGAGGCAAAGCGTGTCTGCCCATGTTCTTTTAATGTCCGCATGTAACCGATTGAATACATGGATGTGACAATCCATAAAGAAGATGCCACAAGTGCAAACAGCATTCCAAGCCCATCTACTTTAAAAGCAATGGATGCACCCGGAGCTATTTCAAAGAGTGTAAGAACTATTTCTTTGCCTTGTAAAACAAGAGGGAGCATTGAAGCTACTATGAGGAATTTAATTATTCCTGCCGTAAATGTCCAGCCTTCGCGTACATTGGGCTTGTCAGAAGATGAGATCAGCATTGGAATGATAAGAAGAGAAACCAGAACAGCCAAAAGAGGTTTTATTGATATGATTTGATCCATTAACTGCAACCTTTTGTTAAATTAATATCCATAAATGCTCCTTATTGAAGAAAAGGGAGAATAATTTTGTTTACAATCGAACTTGAATAAAGACCTGTAATAATAAGTGAAAGGCTTACGAGTCCAAGAGGAATAAGCATGGAAACAGGTGCTTCAGACATTGTTATTGTATTGTGCTCATCATGTTCATTATTAAAAAAACCAATTTCAAAAATTCTGAAAAACAATACAGCACATAAAAGGCTGCTGATGATTAAGGCCCCTGCAAAGTGATATGCACCTTTTTCAAAAGCACCAAGAATCAAATACCACTTGCTGAAAAATCCGCAGGTTGGAGGTATGCCGATTATGCTGAATGCGCCTAAGACAAATCCTGCCATGGTCCAGGGCATTTTGCCAAACAAACCTTTAAGATTGTCGAAATGGACGCTTTTAAGCTTGTAGACTATATTTCCTAACGCTAAAAACAGAGCAAAAGTCATTAAAGCATCATTAACAATGTGAAGGATCGCTCCTGTCATGCCAAGTTCATTGCCAAGCCATGCGCCACCAACCATATATCCGATTTCACATACAATGATATATGTGAGCATTTTTTTAAGATCTTTTTGTGCCATTGCCATGATGGCTCCTGCAAGAATAGCAATAGTTGCCAGCCATACAACAGCTTCCGCAAGATTAAGTTTTTCAAAGAGATATTCAAATCCGAAAACCGTAATCATGAGTCTTATCATTACATAGACCATTACTTTGGTCATTAGAGGTGCAAGTATTCTGCTAACTACTGTAGGGGCATACGTGTATGCATTGGGGAGCCAGACATGGAGGGGAAAGAGTGCCATTTTAATCCAGATTCCAAGCATGCAGAATATAAAAGCTACCAGCACAGCACTTGATCCATGTAAGCTTGGAAGCAAGGATGCAACATCCACCATGTTTAACGAGCCTGTCATGATATAAATATATCCTACACCCAAGAGATAAAAGCTTGCTCCTATAACGCCTATGAACACGTAATTTAAACTTGCAAGGGGACCGCGGTCTTTGTCACCCATGGCAATTTGTGCATAACTTGTCAGTGAAGTTATTTCCAACAGGACATAAAGATTGAAAAGATCTCCTGTGGCAGTTATTCCCACGAGTCCTGTTACAAATAAAAGGTATATTGCATAAAAAGTGTTTGATTTCTTTCCTATCTCCTGATTAACGCTTTGATAGCTTGCTACAAGGTTTATCAGGGCAATACTGATTACAAGCAGAAGCACTATTGCGTTTAAGAGGTCGATTCTGTATTCAATGCCCATGGGTGGGGCCCAGCCTGCCATACGGTATTGTATTGTTCCTGTGTCCATGACCTGCATTAACACTTCGATAGAGGCATATAAAGATATACCAAGACTGATAATGGCTGTGGGATAACAAAGTTTTTTTGCACACCAGCTAAAAATACTGCACATAAGAGCAGCTAAAAGAGGGGAAAGAACAAGTATTGCAGGATAATTGGTATTTATCATAGATTTACTCTTCTGTTAAACGCATTCTGATTTCATCTTCTTCCAGAGTTTGATAGCGTTGGTATATTTTCACTGCAAGTGCCAGGGCTACTCCAAATGTGGCAACGGAAACAACAATTGCTGTGAGCATCAGTACATGCGGTAACGGGTTAATATAATCAGCAGCATGGATTATAAGTTCGTGGGGACTGTGAGAATCTCCATGGGCATTTTCAATAATCGGAATTGTGGCGTTTGTTTTATAACCAATGGATACATAAAAAAGAATAATTGATGTTTGAAAAATATTCATGCCCACAAGTTTTTTTATCAGATTATTTTTTGAGATCATGGCATAAAGCCCTATCATCATTAAAATAATATAAAGCCAGTAATTATACTTTGCTACGATTATCGGTAAAATTTCAGACATAACACTCCTTATAATCCTTCATCATGTCGGCCTATAGAGACAATATTGACATAAATGATCACCATGGCCGCCATAACAGTTATGCCTACACCTATCTCCACACCAAGCATGCCATATGCTCTTATGTGCCCTGGATCCACAGGTAAAATTTGTGATAATTTTCCATAATCAAGGAAATTACCGCCAAGTGCCATGCACACAACTCCGATTCCAGCATATATCAATACACCAATGGCGCAGAATAATCCCAACAATTTTTCTTTTACCCTTTGAACAAGCGTTCTTAAGTTATAGGCAATTGCATAGAGCATCAGGCTTGAACCAAAGATAACACCGCCCTGGAATCCTCCGCCCGGACTGAAATCACCATGTGCAACAACATAAAGTGCATAAAGCTGAATAAAAGGGATTAAAATTCTGCAAACAGTTTTTATTATAAGGTCATAGGGGATCCATTCAGTATCAATATGTTCAAATTCTTTGCCCACAGGAAGAGTCTTATCACCTTTTTTAAACTGGATAATAACTCCGGTGGGAATATGTCGGTAGAAATTTTCTTCTTTCTGTTTAAAATTTCTAAGCAGAAGAAAACAGGCTAATCCTGCGCAGAATACAACTGCTGTTTCAAACATGGTGTCAAAACCACGATAATCAGCAAGTACAGAAGTAACTAAGTTTGGTACTCCAGTCTCTTCAATGGATTTTTGAATATAATGGGGTGATAAATAAGAGTTTGCAGGGGAATTTGGGTCACCCCATGCAGGGAAATCAGCAGTGGCATAGAGTAAAAGTCTCCACAAAGCGAAACTATGATTAGAGCTATGAATCTCAATCTTTTGTCCTCCGGCTTGTTCTGAATACTGCTGCAACAAAAAAGACGGTGCTAACTCCGGCTCCAACTGAAGCTTCAGTAAAAGCAACATCAACTGCTCCCATTACTGCCCAAAGCAAACACATCATAAAACTGTATGCTCCAAATAAAATAGCAGTGCTTAATAAGTCCTTGACTGATATTGCGGCAAGAGCACAGAAAATAGTAAAGGTCAGAATAATTAAATCAATTTGCCAGTGCATTTATTAATTACCTCCTTTTCTTTTTTGTCCAGTGCCGAAGCCCGGCTCTCATGCCGGCGTCAACAATAGAGTGGGTTGCAGTTGGGCTTGAGAGGAAAACAAAGAAAACAATTAATAACATTTTTAAGATTGATATCAGTGTATCCATTGAAAAATGATGAAGACTGTAAAAAATAAGTCCTAATACCATAGCAAATATGCCCAGAGTATCCAGCTTGCCTGCAGGGTGAAGTCTGCTGTAAAAATCAGGCATTCTGATAATGCCTATAGCCCCGCCTGTAAAAAAAATCAAACCTGTAACTAAAAAGAATATAGCAAGGATGTCCATAACTACTCCCTTAATTTACTCCAGAAAAGATTCTTCATATAATCCTTTTCTTTTGTGAAAATACCTTGATGCTGCAAGTACAGTAATGAAATTTAAGAATGCATAAGCAAGAGCAATATCAATAAACATTTCTACACGGCCGTATAGGAAGCCAATTAATAAAAGCAGAATAACAGTTTTACTTCCAATAGCATTTACTCCTACCAAACGGTCAAGTACTGTTGGTCCGAATATGGCTCTGTATAAAGAAGCAAGCATTAAAAAGCATAAAAACAGAGCTGTACATAAGAAAAAAGTGCTCATTTTTCCTCCCCGAATACTTTGGTAACTTTGTCAAGCATTTTCCCCGGAAGAGCTTCTGCTGACGCTTTATCAATGGCGTGTACTCTGAAAATTCCATCGCTGTTTGCAGATACTGTGATTGTACCAGGAGTCAATGTGATTGAGTTTGCCATTGTTGTAATGGATATATCAGTTTTCAAATTGGTTTTAAAAACAATGATGTGTGGGTCAATAAGATCTTTCAACCTTGGGTGAAAGACAATAAATAAAAGATGAAAGTTGGCTTTAATTATTTCCCAGAGCAGCCATGGAATATATTGTATAAATCTAATGCATATTGCAAAGTAGTTAAAAGTGAAGTCAGGGAACAAAAGATCATAAAAAAAGAAGGAGATAAGAAAACTTGAGATAAGACCAAGTGAGATTAACAAGGGATCAAATTTCCCGGAAAGAACTATCCATAACCCGAACATGAGTATGAACGTGAGGGAAAAAGGAATACAAGATTTGAAAAAATTAGACAACAGACTTTTTTTCCCTTCAGGTCCATTGTCTTTTGAAATAGTCAAAAAAAGTACCTCCTGTGTCTGTGATGTAAAATATTACTTATCCACACCATATAGTTTTCTAAATTTGTTAAATGCTTTTTTAAACGTTCCTTCATTTTTGGTGTTGGATTCAGCATATTTATCAGACCCGGAGGTTGATTTTTCCTTTTCAAGTCTATGATTATAGGCTTCATTAATAGTATTAATAAGAATATCCATATCTATTGGTTTTGACAGGAATTTGAAAGCATTATATTTTCCGCATTCCAGAGCATTTTCAACAGTTCCATGACCAGTCAAAACTATACATGGTAAAGATGGTTGTAGTTCTTTGAGTCTTTTTTGGACTTCGATTCCATTAATCCCCGGCATTTGTAAATCCACAACAGCTACGTCAAAGTCTTCACTTGCAGCAACTTTTATACCTTCTTCGCCGGAAAAAGTGGTTTTGACAGTGAATCCGTCAAGAGCAAGCCGTTTGGCAAGATATTTTAAAAAAGTTTGTTCGTCATCAATAAATAAGAGTTTCATGTAGCTCCTTTTTTTTAAAAGCCAATAAAATCGTCTATCAAATTAGTTTTTACAAGTCAACAGAAAATAGCAGAAAAAGTGCATTATAAAATTTTTATTATTTTGATGCCTCTTTTTTATTAGAAGGAATCAGCAGGCAAGGGTAAATAGATTTATCAGCAATAGTCCGTGTAATGCTTCCCATCCATCTTTCTATAATAGAAGTTCTGCTGGAAGATCCTAAAACAATCATTGAAGCCTGGTATTCTTTTGCTGCTTTTATTATCTCTTTTTCAGGGTCTCCTACATATACATGGGCTCTGGTTTTAATACCATTATCTTCAAAAGTATCACAAAGTTCATCAAGTTTAGCCCTTTCCTGCTTTCGAATTTTTTGTACTTTATGTGTTGATTTGCTTTTTAATTGTTTTTCATTTGTAACATACATGACATTTACTTCGTCAATAAGTTCCTTTAGATCATTTATGTATTCTGCTGCATTTATGCTTGAATCTGACCAGTTAGTTGCAAGAAGGGGTTTTCTGAAAGGCTTGTCAGGTACAATATTATCTTCGTTCATATGCTTAAATACCAGGACAGGGATGGATATCCTTCTGATAAGCTCTGTAACATCAGATCTTGAATAAAGTTGCTCTAAAGGCCCTTTGTGTGAGCGCCCAATTACAATAAGATCAGGCTTTTCTGTTTCAATGGTTTTAAGAATTTCCGGGATAAGTGAGCCAACATTGATATGGGCACCAACCTCCAGACCTAACTCAAAAAGGTTTTCTGCCCAATCGATAAAGCGTATATTGGCGGTTTCCTTTAATTTGACTTCTTCTTCTTTAATGTAACCTGCGCCTCTATGCATGGCAACTTTTTCTTTTTCAATAACATTTAAAAAAACAACATGTTCCAATGATGCTTTTGTCAAGTCTAACAATGAATTTAATGAGTTGTAGCAGAGGTCTTCAAATTTGGTTACAAAAAGAAGTTTTTTGATTTTCATGGCTTTAACCTTTCAAACTTTCATTAATAGCATCAATCAATTCTTCAGGTTCTACAGGTTTTTCAAGATAAAAATCAGGTACTGGTACCTTTTCCCCCTGAAATTCAGAAAGTGTTTTTTGAGAACGCAAAAAAGATTTTAATGTAATTCCTGTTAACATTATAACAGGAATGTTTTTTAATGAAGGGTCAGTTTTTAATTTTCGG
>JAIOSM010000093.1 GCA_021107575.1 Desulfobacteraceae bacterium
ACATATTTTAATACAAATAATGGTTCCATTCCCTCGTCTTCCATATGGTGAGCAAGAGAGATACACCTGTTAATATGCCCCATTCCTATTTTATTTGATGCATCTGTTCGGATGAGTATTTTGGTCATGTTAGTATATATTTCAAGCTATCATATTAAACAAAAACTATATGCATTTTGCTACCCAAAACTGAAGGCTCGTTAGTGGATAGCTTTCTGTAATTGTAGCAATCTCAACTTTTCCAAAATGTTTAATTAGAGCATCATAAAAATGCTCTTTACTATCAAAATAAGACATAATCTGACCATTCCTAAACTCATTAGTATTCAGTTGATATTTATTTTCAGAAAGTCTCGTTGCGGTTTTATGAAAATCGTGTTCAGTACCCACAGTCATTATAAGATACTGGCAGTCATCTTTTCCAACACGCTTAAATTCTTCAAAGGCTTCATGAATTCCATTTAAATCGTCTTCATAATGTATTGTGCCTATACTCAAAATTATATCAAAAAAATTATTCTCAAATGGAATTTTTCTATTTGTCCCTTGTCTCACATCGCCATTTATACCCCATGTTGAGAGTGCTTTTTGAGCCAATAAAACCATTTCTTGATTGGTTTCTACGCCAAAAAGAGAGCAGTTTCTATCATGAAATGGAACAAGATTATTCGCATACAAACAACCAATATCCAATATTGTTTTATTTTGAAGCAGGGTTTTTGATGTAAAGTAGTCTTTTGAACATAATGCTCTGAGCATATATTCAGTTGGAAACATTCTAATATTTGCAGAATGATTTTTCGAAATATTTTCTTCACTCCAAGAACTTATCTTTTCATTTGTCATTTCTTTTTATCGCTCCCTTATCATTTTTTTTAGACGCAATATCATTATTTGAGTTCATGGTCCTATATATACTTTCTGCAATAATCAGATCCTCGGGTTCATCAATATCTATAGCCCTATTACGAGGTAGCGTTATAGAACAAAATCCTTCATCAGTTGCAGGAGTTTCTGAAAAAATATGTTTTCGGTGGAACAGGGAGAATGGACCACATTCATAATACGCAGGCTCAAAATCCTGAGAGCGAATAGCATAAGCACCAGGACTTTTTGGAATAAGACCACCATTAGCATCTCGATAATAAGCCCAGTCAACAGGAACAGGGAAAGGTGTTACCACATGCAATGGCCGGTCACCATTAAATGAAAAATATGTTTTATAGCCTCTTATAATATCTTCAGATAAAAGAAGAGGACAACACGGCATGAGTACCATAATATGATTAAATATCTGATTACGCCTATCATATTCGTTAAGGACATTTGCTAAAACCGGCATTATACCAGTATGATCATCAGCCAAATTGGCTGGTCTCATAAAATCAATTTTAAAACCTAAAGATTTAACTACTTTAGCAATTTTTTGAGAATCAGTCGAAACATGTATTTTATCGAATAAATCTGATTCTGCGGCTACTTTTAGCGCATATGAAATCATAGGCTTCCCACAAAAATCTATAATATTTTTATGTGGAATACGCTTACTGCCGCCCCGAGCTGGTATGATAGCTATTTTCAAAGATTACCCCACTTTAGATATAGTCACAATTGTTCGATCGCGCATAAACTTAGATGTTTGAGTAGTGTATTCAATACCATATTGTTTTACAACTTCAAGAAAGGCAATGCTTGCTCCTGGATAATCTCTAAAATTAAATTCATCCATCAATAAAAGAGAACCAGGAATGAGTCGAGGTAAAATAGCTTCAAGACAAACTTTTGTTGGATTATAAGTGGCAAGATCAAAATATGCCAAAGCTACAATCTCACCAGGGTGCTCCTCCACAAATTTATGTGCAGTATCCATCACATCACCATCTACTATTTCACAACGTGAATGATGAGGCATTACACTATTTTCCTCGTGATACCGCAAAATTGCACTAAGGGTTTCTTTATAATCAGAAGGTAGCAAATAGCCATCACCAACAATTTCTGGCGCCTCCCCATCAATTTCTTTTTCAACAGATTTATAACCTTCAAAACTATCAAACCCAATAATACGACGTTGATTGTTAAAGGGTTCATATATCGCCCTCAAATTCTCAAATAACACAAGATTTTGTCCAGTGTGACAGCCAAATTCCATAATAACACCAGGGCGTTCAAGGATCATTTCATATAATTCATTAATAAATAAAATCTTTGCTAATCCAGAATTTCTCAGGAACAGACCAAGACTTTGAAAAACTATATGCTGATCAATTTGATTGTCATTATACATTTTAGCAAACAGTTTATAGAGTTTCTGGCGTTCATTAATCCCATCTATATTTTGCTTTGTTTCGAATTTTTCCATTTTACACCTTAAAGTTAGTTGATTCGCTTAAACCCCACCTGAGCAGGTTTACCACGTAGCCTTGAAGAAAAATCATTATTTTTTATGCCCTTAGAAATGACTTTGAAAGCCTTTTCCGCAGCTGCAATATACTGCATAGCATGTTCTTCTGTATGGGCATAATTCACGTAAAAAAGATTGGATGCTAAAATACCTTGATCCAGCATTTCCTGAATGTACAATGCTTTTACACTGGGAAAATCTTCACATGTAATACCAAAATGTCCCATTGGCTCCATTCCACCGACATGTATCTCCAATTCATACTTTTCACCCAATTTACGCCAACCATCCATAACTATTGAACCGATTCGAATAAGATGGGCTGAAACGTTTTCACGGCGATGTTTTTTTATTGTTGTTAGAGCTGCCACAAAACCAATTCGTTCTGTCCAATGAGTTGAACTAATAAAACTATCTTGTGCTGATTGCATAAACTTTTCTCTGCCAATAATAGCTGAAATTGCATAACCATTGCCCATTGCTTTAGCAAACACTGCAATATCCGGATTTACTGTATGCTTTACCAGATGTGCACCCCCGGTATTGATACGAAACCCTGCTGAAATTTCATCCATAATTAATACAGCACCTGTATTATCAGCAATTTCACGAATACTTTCAATAAAGCCAGGATCAGCATCCATATTTCGTACAGGCTCCATAACAATAGCGGCAAGGTCATCACTATATTTAGAAACGATTGCTTCAAGATCTTCTATATGGTTATAACGAAATGGAAAATTGGTTCCTGCGAGTGAGACTGGGACACAAGCCGGACTTAGCCCTTCAATTAAGTATTCATTTAATTCATTCCCTGTCCCTAGATTCGCTGCAAGATACCAGTCCTGCCAGCCATGATACCCACAAAAGGCAATGCGATTTCGTTTTGTATGCGCTCTGGCAATTCTAACAGCAATCCCCATGGCTTCGCCGCCTGAACGTGAATAACGAACCATGTCAGCCCACGGATGCAATTCACAAAGAAGCTCTGCAAGTTCTACTTCTTCAGAGCAATTCAACGAAGAAACCACACCATTGGTAATAGCCTCTTTCACAGCTTCATCAACTTCATCATCTGCATAACCTAAAACTGCTGCACCAATACCGGAGATACTCATGTCCAGGTACTTATTCCCATCAAGATCCCAGACATATGCTCCTTTAGCTTTGGAATAATATCCAGGCCAAACACCCTGACTAAACATATCAGGACGTTTCGATAACAACTGACACATACCTGGAATAAGTTTTGCAGCATTATCCTGCATCTTCAGTGACTTAACAATTTTCATAATAAACCCTCGTATTCATTAAAAAAAACCTCAGCATAACTATACTACCTCTATCCCAGACCGGATATTTTCATATGACTTCGGTCCTTTGTTGAACAACAAATCAATCACTGTCATATATGGAACAAAATCTCCAAACAATTGAGGATAAGGCTTGGGTGTATATTTGTGATATAAAAGAGGGAACGCCCCTTCTTTAAAAAAAACAGAGCTATCCAGATATTCTTTAGATCCAGGTGGGGAAACATAAACCTGTGCATCCATTTCACAACAAAGGTTATAAAGAAGTTCATCTTTACTTCCCGTTGAGGACAATTCAGACGAACGTACCATGGGAGTTTCAATACAAAGTGCTTTCGCTATCCTCTTGATAATATCAATATTCAAGTCAACTAATAGCGAAGTTTTTTTATTAAGTGCATCAAAAACAATTTCTTTATACTCTTTAAAGAAAGGAGCCTTACCATAAGTATGTTGTAGGGCTGTGAGATGTTTGTGGATAAATTTGGAAGTGTAATCTATTTTAACATCACAAATACGCAACTGATTCCGCGGTGCCTTCTGGACAGGTACAGTAAGCATGATTTCACCTCCGGAACCTTTGATTCGATTTCGCTGTTGCCAACTTCGACGCTCAAATTGAACACTATCTAAGAAAACAAACTCATCCACCCGGTTCATAAGGGCAAAATAACCAATCCATGGGATATAGGTTGGTTGCATTATGGCAATTGATTTCATAATATCGACTAAATTTCCTGAATGGCTAACCCTACACCATTGCTACCGTAGTTATTACCGTTATAAAGCATATACCTTATATTCTCATGTGTAAAGACACATGGGTACTCAATCATTTCAGAATCCCATCCTGTTGACGATGGCTCAAGACCTTTCAGTTGATCTGTTTTTCTCTTAAAATCATAACCAGTCAAGCTTTCCGCATATCCCATTCTGTACGTCTCAAATTTAGTTTTAAAAGAGAACCACATTTTATAAATATCATCTTCATAGAGCACACAAGGGCGGGCTAATGCAACTTCGTCCTCAGAAACAAAATCAAGTGCAATCAGTCCGTCACGCTCCCACTTAATACCATCTTTTGATGTTGCATATTTAATATTATACAATGGCAAATCTGGGTTTATCCAGCCTTCGCCGGAAACATACCACATTTGCCAATTATCTTTGTTACGAATTACCCATGGAGCAGTAAGAATCGAAAAAGGCTCTTGATCAGTCAAAGGAAGAAGAGGAGCATTAGATTGTCGTTTAAAGGTACACCCCTTATCTTGGCTAACAGCAAGTCCCGCGATAATGCTCATTCTGGTTGTAGAACGGGGTTTCCATCCAATATAATACAAATATATCTTATTTTCATTTTTAACAATGCTTGAGGGAGTTACACCATTATCATCAAAGCATCCAAGCTTACCAAGTCCAAGCACAGGTTTTTTGGAAACTTTCAAAACTTTTTTAGGATCGGTTATATCTATATCAAAATAACCAATTAAAGAACGATTATCCATATCTCGACCGGAAATATATATCCTGTAATGAGCTTCACCTAAACAGAATGCAGTGGGCACCATTGAGTGTGTATGATTCCAAAACAAATCTTCATTAGGAATATAGATACGACCAATTTTTTTCCAATTCTGCACTATTACTCCAGATTTATTTTATCGCTGGAAAGCGCATGCACTGGAGTCTGTTTTACAGCAAAAACCTGCCCCGGTTTTGTTTCTTTCATAATCACTGCATTCACTCCCACAATATTCTCATCTGCTATAGTAATACCATCCCTGACACTTGAATTAACGCCGAAGAAACAGCATTCCCCAACAGTAACACGACCGGAAATAACAACATGAGATGTTAAAAAACAATGTTTCCCAATAACCGAGTGATGCCCGATATGATTTCCACTCCACATAACAACATTATCACTAATTTTGGCAAAGCTCTGAATAACATTGTTTTCAAGAATAAAACAATTTTCTCCGATTGATGATTCGGGAAGAATCGTAGCTTTTGAACTTACATAGGAGGTAAAAGAATAGCCTTTGGCTTTGCCTTCCTCATATTTTCTCTTTCTAATTTTGTTGCATTCTTTCGCACTCATTGGGATAAACAAATGGTATTTGTTTGGCTCGAAAATATTTTCAACACCTTTAAAATCAACTACAGGTAAATTGCAAAACTGTTTCTCCTCAGGTGCATCTTTTGTAAACGCAACCACTTCGCAATCGCTATCAGTCATAAAATAAATATTGGCTAGTTCTGCCAACATTCCAGTACCAAATATAATAACTTTTTTTATCTTTTTCATTGCTTATTTCTTCCCTAATAGCTTCAAATATACTTTGCACAACAATTTGGTAAATCTATTGTTTATAAAATCTTCTACTTTAAAATTATGCTATCCCATTCCAAAGCATCACCTTTGGCAAAAGCTTTCTTGGAGGCTGAATCAAGAACAGTCTGGTAATGACGTTTTCTAATCCCACCAGCTGGTCTCTGAATCATTATATCATTATTACCCAAAATATCACCTTCTGCAATGTCATGGGCAGCATAAAGACCTTCCCTGCGACCCTGTGCACGTTCTTCTGGTAACATCTTTTTTTCAGGGCTGCCCAGACAATAATACGCATCATTAATCATCTGAATAAAAATTTTGAATTCATCAGGCTCCATGGCAAAAAAATGATCTGG
>JAIOSM010000525.1 GCA_021107575.1 Desulfobacteraceae bacterium
GGAGCTGATACAATGACCAGAGGGAAAATAGAACTTGCTGGAAACGGGACATTGTTTTTGGACGAAATTGGCCAGCTTTCTTTAAGTATTCAGGGGAAACTCCTGGGGTTTTTGCAGAGAAGAGAATATACAAGAGTGGGCGGTAGCAAAACATTAGAATCCTGCTGTCGAATTATTGCTGCCTGTAATTGTGACCTTGCTGAAAGGGTAAATCAATTGCTTTTTAAGGAAGATCTTTATTACAGGCTAAAGGTGTTTATGATTGAAGTGCCGCCTTTGAAAGAAAGGATGATGGATACTCCTTTGCTGGTCGAGCATTTTTTAAATAAAATTAATCAGGAACTTGGGACAAGGGTGACTAAGCTTCAGGATGGTGTTATGGAAATGCTTGTCAATCAAACCTGGAAAGGGAATGTCAGGGAACTGGAAAATACTATTGCCCAGGCGCTTGTGGGTTGTAGAGGCAATGTTCTGCTCAAGGATGACATTGATAAGTTGTTGAGTGTAAATGATAGACCACCCCAGAATGGACTTGATTCTTATTCACTTGCCAATGTCGAAAAAATTCATATTGAAAAAACTCTTTTTAAGCTTCAATGGAATAAAACCAGGGTAGCTAAATTGCTCGGCATTACTTTGCCGACTCTTCGTTCCAAGATAAAAAAATATGATATCAAACAAGTTGGTCTTTCATGAAAATTTTTTTCTTTCACCAGAAAATAATTTGCTAGCAGGAAAAATAAAATTATAGTAATATTATTTACTATAATTTTATTTTTCCTTTTAATACATCCTACCCAAAAGGCAAAAATCTGTTTTGCCTTTTTTGAAATTTTATCTCGGCATACTATTTGCTCTTTTAAAAATTTATCATGTGTCACTTGCAAGAATAATTAAAATTATCTTGGAGTTGAATATGAAACTTGAGTCTCTTAAAGAGAGTGAAAAAAAGCATCTTCTTATTGTCCTTGAAAAAACACACTGGGATCTTGAAAAAACTTCCCGCCTTTTAAAAATATCATTACAAAGCGTTAAATCCAAAATTAAAGAGTATGGAATCAGTCGGTCTGATTCACATGGCTCTTGAATATCATCACAAACAAAAATGATTTAACAAAAGGAGAATTAAGAATGAAGAGCTACCGATTAAGAGTTTGTCTCAGCCTTTTTGTGTCTATGTTTTTGCTTTTATGGGGGACCCATGCCTTTGCTGAAAAACCCATTATTTTAGGAGCACCTTTGTCTACTGCCTACCTTTATGGCTGGGATGCAGAAAGAGGCATCAAGCTTGCAGTTGATGAAATCAATGCTGCAGGTGGTGTTAATGTGAATGGTAAAAAAAGGCTGTTTAAAGTTGAAGTCATAGATACTCGTGATCTTGAACCGGGAGTCCCGGTGAGTGAGGCGTTGATGGCGCTTGAAAGGTTGATTCTAAACAAAAATGCAGATTTTATTCTGGGCGGACCCAATCGTTCTGAAGCTGCTCTTGCTGCCATGTCATTGTTATCCAAACATAAAAAAATCTCTATTGTCACAAGTGGTGTTTTAACTCCTAAATATCATAAAATGGTTGCTGAAAAATATGACAAGTTTAAATATTGTTTTAGAATTCATGGAGAAGCAGTCAATCTGATCGGTGAGATGATTGCTAATTTTGCTGACTTAAAAGCAAAGTATGGATTAACCAAAGTGTTTATTATGGCACAGGATGTGTCCCATGCGCGAGGTGCTGCAAAAGTAATGGGCAAAGTCGCAGGTTCCAAAGGGTTTGAGGTAACTGGAACTGAAATTTTTCCTACTGGTACCACAGATTTTTCCATGGCGCTTTTAAAAGCCAAAAAAACCGGTTCTCAAATTATCAATATCTGGATGGACATGCCTGAAAGTGCCATTCTTTTAAAACAATGGTATGACCTTAAAATACCAGCTTTGCCGTTCGGTTCAACATTGGCTGCGGCAGAACAACCGGGTTTTTGGAAAGCTACACAAGGTAAAGGTGAATATACTCTTTGTAATGTTGTTAATGCTGGGAACGCGCCTTCTGATGCAACTGAATGGACCATGAAATTTTATAATGCTTATGCCAAAAAATGGGGTGTTGAACCTGAAGGTCTTGGTTCATCAAGTTCATATATGGCTGTTTATGTATTAAAGGATGCCATTGAAAGAGCAGGGACAATCAAATCAGATAAAGTTGTGACAGCTCTTGAACAGACCGACATGATGGGTGTCTACGGAAGGCTCAGATTTGATCCTAAAAGCCACCAGGTTATTGTTGCTTTAGATCCTAAAGACGGTGCTGTAGGCTCAATTCTTCAGTGGCAAGATGGCAAACGGGTTGTTGTATATCCAAAAAGTATTGCCAAAGGAAGTATTCAACTTCCACCGTGGATGAAATAATTTATTATTGTTTTTTTTAAACATTTTGATTTCTAAACACTTAAATTTTAGGAACTTTCTATGGAAATTTTAGTTTACGGGACTATCAATTCGGTATCCCTTGCATTAATGGGGTTAGGCTTTGCCATGGTATATGGTATCAGCCGTGTGCCTAACTTTGCCCACGGTGCATTGTATATTATCTGCGGGTTTGTGACTTGGATTTTGTTTCACAGCCTTGGCCTGCCTTATTTCATGGCAATCATTCTTTCCCTGTGTGTGAACGGGATTTTAGGAATGTTGATGTATCGGTTTGTCTTAATAAGAGTTCGAGGCATGAATATTTCTGAGATTATTGCTTCCTATGCCATCGGACTTGTCATCCTTGAAGGTTTGCGGTTCGGCGGATTCAGAGGCATGACTTATACCCTCCCTGCCTTTATGGAAGGAAGCTTAATGATCGGAGATGTTCCCGTAGACTATCATAGAATTATCATGACAATTATTGGTATTTCTCTTGTGGCAGGGCTTTGGTTATTTACCCATTATACCAAAATTGGGCTTGC
Organism: Desulfobacteraceae bacterium; assembly: GCA_021107575.1. Lineage (GTDB taxonomy): Bacteria > Desulfobacterota > Desulfobacteria > Desulfobacterales > Desulfobacteraceae > JAIOSM01. The sequence goes on from JAIOSM010000525.1 coordinate 2,946, forward strand.
ACTTCAGGGTATGGCACAGGATGAGCGGGCAGCACTGATGCTTGGTATTGATTCTGATTTTATGGCAATGCTTGCCATGGGGTTTGGAGCAGTACTTGCAGGTGTTGCTGCAACATTAATTTTGCCCTTGGGCAATATTGTGGTTGAATCAGGATATCATGTTCTGATCATGTCCATTGCCGTTTGCATTGTTGGAGGCCTGGGCTCATGGGTGGGTGCTTTTTTTGCAGCCTTTCTTATAGGCTACGCCCAAATTATTACTGTTGTATTTATTGGGTCACATTTTCAAATGGTGGTTGCAATTTTAGCAATAATTCTGACCCTGATACTAAAACCGTCCGGTCTGTTTGGTCATCAAAAAGAACTGGAAGAGAGGGTATAAAAAATGAGCACTCAAGAATTAAGAAAAGAGCGGATTGACCGCGGGATCAAGGTCAGATCTGACGGGCTTTATGCATTAATGTCTTTGCGGGAACTTTCCTATCTGACATTGCCCCGGTTTATTTTAATTGCCGGCATGATTTCTCTTCCATTCTTAATGCCGGGTATGTACTGGCAGAGAGTTATTTCAATTGTCTGTATTTATGCCGTTTTGGCGTTGAGCTTTGATTTTTTATCCCATTATGTTGGATTGGTTTCATTGGGAGGAGCATTTTTTATTGGAACAGGGGGGTATGTTGCCGGGATTTTAAATACATACTATGGTGTCCCTCCTGTCCTTACAGTGCCTCTTGCTGCAGCTATTGGAGGCATATTCTGTACATTGATGCTTTTGCCCTGTCTGCCATTAAAAGGGGTATATTTTGCAATTGTAACATTGATGTATCCCTTATTTATGGCAAGAATAATTGAAGCTTTTGATATTTTTGGAGGCACAGACGGGATAGTTGGGATTGATAGTTTCTCATCTGCTTTTGTGGAGCAGTATTTTGTGGTCTGCATGGTGTTGATTTTTTTATTTGGTTTACGAAGGTTTGTCACTACAGACAGAGGATTAATTTTTACAGCCATTATGGACAATGACCAGGCAGTGAAAGCTTCGGGTATTAACATTACGAAATATAAGGCTCTTGCTGTTTTTATTGCATCTTCCATGGGGTGTATGGCAGGTGCCTGTCTAACACATATCTATATGTGGTCAGGGATATCCCAGTTTGCCCTTGATTTTTCCATACTGCCTATTGCTGCCACGGTTATCGGTGGTGCCGGAACACTTGTAGGACCTATTTTAGGGTGTCTGATTCTGGTTCCTGTATCAGAGCTTTTAAGGGATTTTGGAACATTAAGAATTGTGTTTTATGCATCAATCCTTGTGGGATTTATCCTTTTCAGAAGCGACGGTATCATGGTGTTTATACAAAGAAAATATGAACAGTTTGAAAGGTGGACCAAAATATGAATCCAGAAATTAATGAGGATATGACTAAACCCATTTTACAAATGAATAAAATGTCTAAATCATTTGGTGGTGTCCAGGCTCTCAAAGATGTCAGTTTTGATGTTTTCCCCGGCGATGTTTTAGGTATTATAGGACCCAATGGATCAGGGAAGACTACCATAGTTAATTGTATTACAGGCTTTGTGAAACCTACTTCAGGCAGGGTCTATTTTAAAGGTAAGGATATTACAGGCAAACAACCTCATAAGGTTGCCGACCTTGGTGTAACAAGGACATTTCAGATTATGCGCCCATATTATAGTTTGCCTGCTTATAAAAATCTTGTTATTCCTCTGTTTTCTCCCAGAGCCAAACGAACGGGCGGCTGGAGAGGCGGCGGTCGTCTTGGGAACCGGCAGACAATTGCAATTGATATTTTAGAAGAGATTGGATTTGAAAGAGATTCCTATATTCCTTTTAAAAAAACATCTACTTTGCCTACTGGCTACTTAAAACGGCTGGAACTTGCAAGATGTCTTGCCTTAAAACCTGAGATCATTATATGTGATGAAGTCTTTTCAGGGCTTTCAATGAGTGAAATAGCTTCTATGGTACCGCTGATTCAGCGGCTTCAGGATGAGGGCATTACTATAGTTATGATTGAGCATCGTTTAAGAGAACTTTTTCAAGTTGCCAATCGTGTCATGGTTTTAAATTTCGGACAAAAATTAATTGAGGGAACACCGACCGAAGTTATGGCAGATGAAAAGGTTAAGGAAGCTTATTTTGGATCAGAAGAAGTTGAGGAGGTCATGACCTATGCTTGAAGCCAAAGATTTAATGGTCTTTTACGAGAATATGCTTGCCTTGAATAATATCAGTATTAAATGCGATGACAACCAGATTGTCGGGGTATTTGGAGCAAATAGTGCAGGTAAATCCACTCTTATGTACTCTTTATCAGGAATCATGCTGGATATTCAAAAAAAAGAAGATATGGCAGGAGGAGAAAGAATTACCCTGACAGGAGATGTATTGCTCCAAAATAAAAGCATCATGGATGTAAAGCCAAGCCTTCGGGCAAAGGCTGGAATTGTTCTTTGTCCTGAAAGACGTCGTTTATTCAAAGAAAGCAGTGTTATTGAGAACCTTCGTATTGGTGGATATCTGGCAACCAAGGACGAGGCAAAGCAAACCATAAATTATGTTATGGAACTATTTCCGGCATTGGTAAAATTAAAAAATCGGTTAGGTGGCTTTTTAAGTGGCGGCGAACAGCAAATGGTTGCCATTGGCAGAGCTTTAATGGCGCAGCCCAAGGTTCTTTTGTTAGATGAACCTCTTCTAGGATTAAGCCCTTTAATGCAGTCTACCTTGATCAAATCAATAAAAGTTATTCAGGAAGAAAAAAATATTTCCATTATTGTATCAGAGCAGTATGCAAGGCCAGTGTTCCCTATTGTGGATTATGCCTATATTCTTGAAAACGGGGCAGCTGTCATGGAAGGAACAAGAGATGAACTCATGGATAACCCTGATGTAAAAGCTGCATATTTTGGTGTTTCATAAAAAAAGGAGCCGTACCAAAATGGTAAATAATATCATTGAACTTGAAGAGGAATTGTCTTTTTCAAGATTTGACCAGATGAGTGAAAAATATCCGGAAAACACAGCTGTATTATATCTGGGTGAGCGCTTTACATATAAAACCTTAAGAAACTTAAGTGAACGATTTGCAGGGGGATTGCAGCAATCAGGGGTTAAAAAAGGAGATAAGGTTCTTTTATATATCCCCAACTGTATCCAATGGGTGGTTGCATATCTTGGTATTCAAAAAGCTGGAGCAGTCCTTGTTCCGGTCTCTCCAATTTATACTTCCCATGAAATTGAGTATATGATCAATAATTCAGGTGCTGAAACAATTATCTGCATGGATACTAATTTTGGCTATGTAAAAGAGACCTTCAACGGTTCCTGTCTAAAACAAGCCATTGTGACTAATCTTGTAGATCTTTTACCAGCCTGGAAACGTGCTGTAGGTTTTTTATTTGATAAAGTACCCAATGGCAAGGTGGACTATGATGACAAAGTTTTATCCTTTAAGTCGATTCTTAAAACAGAGCCTTTAATAAAGGCTGTAGAAATTGATCCTGTCAATGACCTGTCTTATATTCTTTACACAGGAGGTACAACAGGTTTTCCAAAAGGTGTGCCAGGCAACCATATTGGCTCCACATCCTATATTAATGATGTAACCAATGATGTAGCAGGGGAGTATCTAAAGGAAGGAGAGGATGTTTATATAGGGATAAACCCATTATTCCATATTATGGCCCTGGGTTTTTTCATGGCAGTTGGTTTAAATAAGGGCAATATGGTGGTGCTCATGCCTCAACCCCAGGTAGATGCCATTTTAGAATCTATCCAGAGATACAAAGTCAGATGGTTTTTAGGTGTTCCAGCGCTTTATAGGATGATTCTGGAAAATGATCGAACAGATCAATATAATCTGTCAGCACTAAAATATTGTTTTTGCGGAGGAGATGTATTGCCGGGTAAAGTCATGCATCGGTTCAGAGAAAAATATGATCTTCCAATATATCAGGTATATGGATCTACCGAAGTAGGGCATGTGACCTATAGTAAAATAGGGAGTGAACCTACCTCTGGTTCTTCCATAGGCTATCCTTTGAAGAGCCGGGAATGTATTGTAGTGGATCCTGTTACTTTAGAATGTGTTGAAGACGGAGAAAACGGTGAGCTTTTTGTAAGTTCCCCCTATACTCTAAAAGAGTATTATGAAAAGCCCCTGGAAACTCAAAAAACCTACGTAAAGGTTAATGATAAAGTCTATTGCAGAATGGGCGATTATGTCAGTTGCAAGCCCGATGGAGAGCTTGTTTATATGGAAAGGTCGGCTGATGTGATCAAGCACAAGGGTTACAGAGTATCAGCCTCTGAGATTGAGGCTATACTGCAGGACCATCCGACTGTTATAAATGCCTGCGTAATAGGAATTCCTGATGAAAAGGCAGGAGAACGTATCAAGGCAATTGTGGTACTTAAGGAAGATTCAAGAGGTGTTGGCGGTGTCGAACTGATCCGGTGGTGCAGTGAAAGGCTTGCTTCATATAAGGTTCCGGGTTATGTGGAATTCAGGGACATGCTTCCAAAATCAAAGGTGGGAAAATTGTTACGCCGTGAAGTCAGGGATGATGAGAAAAGAAGAATAGCAAAAACTGTTGATCCGGTCTAAGCCAGCATTTTGGTTTAATATTTAAATAATTTTGCAAGGAGGCATAATGGAATTATTTACTGCAATTAATATGAGGCAAAGCTGCAGGGATTTTTTAGATGAGGGAATTGAAAAAGAGGATATTGAAAAAATAATTCAGGCAGGAATAATGGCTCCTTCACCACTGAACAGCCAGCCCTGGGATTTTATTGTGATTACCAACAAAAATGTTAAAGAGCAAATCTGGCATGGTGTAGAAAAATGTAAAGCAAATATTGCTGAAACAAGCGGGTGGAAATGGCTTGACAAATATTCTGTAAAATTTTTACAAACAACCCCGGTGATTATTGTTGTGACGGGTGACAAAACTAAATCAGGTGCGGATGTATTCCAGGAAGGAGGACCTGTGGCATATCAGCATGCGTGCGCAGCAGCTGTTCAGAATATGCTTCTGGCTTCTCATTCGTTGAATTTGGGGAGTGTCTGGTTTACCCTGTTTGATAAGAAAGCTGTTAAAGAAATATTAAATATTGATGATAACAAGGTCCCTTTGGCCTTTGTCTGTCTTGGAAAATCTGCAAAGGAATCTGTAAAAACAGCAAGGAAGCCAATAACAAAAAAGACTCTGTTTATTGATTGAGTTCCTAAAAATAGGTTCTAAAAAAATTGAAATTCAATGGTGCAATGTTGAAATAACTAACCGCCCGACCCTGGTTTTCATGCATGAAGGTCTTGGTTGTGCCGGAATGTGGAAAGATTTTCCCAAAAGACTATCTGACAGTACAGGCTGCCCTTCTTTTGTTTTTTCAAGATTTGGATACGGAAATTCAGACCCGAGCTCTCTTCCATGGAAAATCAACTTCATGCACACCCAGGCTTTGGAATTACTGCCTCAAATTTTAAAGCAGGCTGGGATTAAAAAATATATCTTTATAGGACATTCAGACGGCGGTTCCATTGGCATAATATCTGCTGGAAGAACAAACACCAAAGGATTAAAAGGCCTGATTACCCTATCAGCCCATGTATTTTGTGAACAATACTCTGTTGACAGCATTCAACAAGCTAAAATAAATTATGAGCAGAAGGATTTAAAAAAAGCACTTCAAAAATACCACGGTAAAAATACTGATAATGCTTTTAGAGGATGGAATAATGCCTGGTTAAATCCAAATTTCATGAACTGGAATATTGAAAAATATTTAAAAAAAATTAAAGTACCCATGCTTGCTGTCCAGGGAAAAGATGATCAGTATGGGACAGGTGAACAGATTGCTTCCATTAAAAGCAAGGTAAACAATATTGAATCATTGTTACTTGATAACTGTAGGCATTCTCCCCATCTTGATCAGCCGGAAACAGTATTAAAGATAATGACAAAATTCATAAATCAAATTGCAGAACAATATTCCAATGTCTTTTTAAAATAAAGCTTTCTTTTTATTTAGATAAATAATATTTATTATCGTTTTTTTAACCGCAGGACTTGTTCTTGTGGTTTTTTTATACTTTTATTGACAAATGCAAATCCCTATTTTAAAATATTTTTTAAGGCATCTCAAAGGCTATAAGAGATTGGGATGCTCTGAGAGTCCTAAAAAAAAAGGAAGGGAAAGCATGTCACGATTATGTATAGCTTGTGCCTGTTTAGTGATTGGCTCAATGATTTTTTCCTCTTTGGTGCTTGCCGAGGAAGATCAGATTTATACAGAATGCAAAAGTAATCCCCGTGGTCCCTGGTGCTATCAGGAAGCTGTCGAACAACTCAATGAACCGGTTCTTTGTGAAAATATTTTGAAATACTGGCCCAAAGCTCAGGGAGTACATGGATGGTGTTACTATCAGTTGGCTTTGAAATATAAAGATTGTGCCCTGTGCGACTTTATACAAAAGGCTGATATTAAAAAAATGTGCAAGCTGGATGTTTGCAAATAAGAAATATTGTAGGTATTTAACAATACTCACCCACTTTTTAGCTGGAGGAAGCTATGCAGTCTATCATCTCTTTTCAGTCGTTGAAAACAGGTCTGTTCTTTTTTTTTATTCTTTTTTTTGGATGCTTAGCCAATACTGCACAGTCTGAAACAGATCTGACTGCTACATCTCCTGAACATGAAGTCGCTTCCGGTAACCTCATGTTTATTCTTGATGCTTCGGGCTCCATGTGGGGGCAGGTGGAAGGCAGGGCAAAAATTGAAATTGCCAAAGAGGTGCTCACTGATCTTATCAAGGGATTGCCGGATGATGCTGTTGCCGGCCTGGTAGCATATGGTCATAGGCGCAAGGGAGATTGCAATGATGTTGAAGAGCTTATTGCCCTGGGACCGCTCAATAAACAGGCAATGATTGCCCAGGTGCAAAAGCTAAATCCCAAAGGGAAAACTCCCATCAGTCGTTCAGTCAGGTTGACTGCTGAAAAGATCAAGCATCTTGAGGACGAAACCACTATCATTCTGATATCTGATGGTAAAGAGACCTGTGATCCTGATCCCTGTGGTCTGGTAAAAGACCTTAAAGCCTCTGGCATTAAATTTA
>JAIOSM010000520.1 GCA_021107575.1 Desulfobacteraceae bacterium
ATTTCAAAGACCTGTCAGATGTAAAATCATTGTTTGCTAAAGCCGGTTACCAGTTTAATGACCATCTTAACTATATTATATCCATCCCGTCCCTGGATAAAGCCAGGGCCAGATTGAGCAAAAGTAAAAAGCGGCAGATCAATAAGAGTCTTAAAAACGGGGCAGAAATTGTCCATGCAGAAAATATTGACCAGGTTAGAAGTTTTTACGGCATCCTTGAAAGGCTTTACAGGGAAAAAGTTAAAAAGCCGCTACCTGACTTTAATTTTTTCAGCCGATTTTTTAAGGATAAAACCTTGGGCAATTTTTTGATTGTGCAGCTTAAAGGGCGCGTTGTCGGCGGCATTATGTGCCCGGTTTACAAAGATACGATTTATGAATGGTTTGTGTGTGGAATGGACGGTGAAATAAAGGATGTTTATCCCAGTGTGTTGGCCACATGGGCTCCCATGACATACGCTGCTGATAACGGGCTTGCGTATTTTGATTTCATGGGCGCGGGTAGGCCGGACCAGGATTATGGCGTCAGGGACTTCAAATCAAAATTCGGCGGTAATCTGGTGAATTTCGGGCGGTTTGTCCGGGTCAATCAGAAGTTGAATTACAAGTTTGGTAAATTGGGGCTGGAAATCTTGAAAAAGCTTTCTTAATGAACGTTCTCATAGACATAGGCCATCCGGCCCACGTTCACTTGTTCAAGCATTTTGCATGGGAGATGCAAAAAAAAAGGCATAAGATTTTTTTTACCTGCCGGGACAAGGAGTTTGAGATTTATCTTTTTGAAAAATACGGATTCTCATATAAGTCCTTTGGCAGGAAATATTCCACTAAAATCGGGAAACTGTTTGGGCTGATTGAATTTGATATCAAGGAATTTCTGGCGGGCCTGGCATTAAAGCCGGATATTTTTTTCAGCCATGGGTCCATATATGCGGCCCATGCGGCTTTTTTATTGAGAAAACCGCATATCTCCATGGAAGATACGTTTAATTTCGAGCAGATTAATTTGTATAAGCCATTCACTCATGCCATTCTGACAGCGGATTATGAAAACCCTTTAATAGTAGATAGAAAGGTAATCCCCTATTCAGGGTATCACGAACTGGCCTACCTGCACCCAAATCGGTTTACCCCGGATGAAGGTGTTTTGAATGAGCTGGGGGTAAAAAAGGGTGAGAAGTATGTCATCATGCGTTTTGTGTCATGGAAAGCCACTCATGACACTGGGCATAAGGGTATCTCATTGGAAAATAAAATCCGGGCTGTTGGGGAATTTAAAAAACATGCCCGGGTTTTTATCTCATCTGAGGCTGCATTGCCAGGCGATCTGGAACAGTATGAAATTCCTATAGACCCGGACCGGATGCATGATGCTTTGGCATTCGCGTGTCTGGTTTACGGAGAAAGTGCAACAATGATATCTGAAGGGGCTGTGCTTGGTACGCCCGGAATTTTTCTCGATAATACCGGAAGATATTATACCAAAGAACAAGAGAAAAAGTATGGTTTAGTTTTCAATTTTACTGAAAGTGAAAATGATCAAAGAAGTTCGGTTAAAAAAGGGTTGGAGATATTGGCCCAAAGAGATGCTAATGTTATATGGAATGAGAAAAAAGATACTATGTTAGCTGATAAGATTGATACTACCTCATTCATGGTTTGGTTTATTGAAAATTACCCGCAAAGTTTCATGACTATGAAAGAAAATCCTGAATATCAGTTAAGATTTAAGTGATGCAAGATTTCAAACTGACAACCTACGAAGAATTTCTAAAAGTACTACTCGCCAACGGTTATTCATTCCAAACCCTGCAAGACTTTATTCAAAACCCTGAAGCTAAAACAGTAATCCTCCGTCATGATGTTGATCGCCTGCCGGGGAATGCTCTTGTAATTGCGGGCATTGAGGAAGAAGTTGGAGGACGCCCCAGTTAAATAGAACTACAGAGACATTTAACGGGGTAAAGAGGACGGAAGACGGAACTGCGGGATGGATGGATGATTAGGATGATTGACAGATGCGGAAATGTGGGGATGGATTTTTGTGCTGTTCTTACTCAAATAGATCGCTGTGAGACCCGATATCAATAAGCTGAACCTCAGCTTTATAGATTCGATAGATAAGCAATAAATCCGGTTTTAAATGGCATTCTTTGTATTGCTCAGGGTTTCCCTTCAAGTAATGATCCTTATATTTTTTGTCTAAAGGCATTCCGTTTAGAAGTTTCGAAACGACATCTATATAAATGGTCTCATCACTATCTTTTAGGTGAAGTTTCTTGAAAGATTTTTTGAACTTCTTTGTTCTTGCCAGGCCAAATTTCATGATTTCAAATCGTTCATCATCTCTTCAACAGCGTCGTATCGCACTAAATCACTATTTTCTGCCTCTGCCATAGCTTGTTTCAATCTTTCCGAGGGTACTTTTACTGGAAAGGGTAATCCGCCCTCAAGTCTTACCCGGTTCAGAAAAATATTAATGGCGTCCGTTACTGTTAAATTGTACTCTTTAA
>JAIOSM010000150.1 GCA_021107575.1 Desulfobacteraceae bacterium
AAGGAACGGTTTTACCGTTCCTTCGAGAATTATTACAATTTTTTGATAGTGTCAATAAGAAAATTTGGTACTGACAGCTGAGAATCGGTGCAAAACGGTTAAATAGAATTATAAGAATTCATTGCAGCTAAAGCACCATCTTTGATGACTGACATTGATGCATCAGCAGCTTTTTCTATAAGTTCTGCAATGAATTTGGTTTCTTCTTTTGAAAAGTCACCAAGGACATGTCCGGTGACACTGTTTTGTCTTTCAGGATTTGCAATACCGATTCTTATTCGGATAAAATCCTTTGTGCCTAATGCTTCAATAATAGATCTTATACCATTATGTCCACCATGTCCTCTGCTTTTTGAAATTCTCAGGCGCCCAAAAGGAAGGTCAATATCATCATGTACAACAATTATATTTGATATATTGATTTTAAAATATGATGCAAGTTTCTGGATGGGAAAACCGCTTTTGTTCATATATGACTGGGGTTTGACAAGAAAAAGTTTATCCTGTTTATAAACTGTACTTACATATTCAGAATCAAACCTCGGCTTTCCAAACTTAAGAGCATTTTGCTGAGCAAGTCTATCAACAACCATGAAACCAATATTATGGCGAGTCTGGAAATACTTTTTTTCTGGATTTCCCAGACCCGCTATCATAAAAATTCTGGCAGTTACCATATACTAAATAAAAAGGCTATTCTTTAGAAGCTTCTTCTGATTTATCATCGCTGGCTTTGGCGTCTTCAGCATCTTCAGCACCTTCTTCACCTTCAACAGCTTCTTCATCAAGAAGGTCTTCATCTTCTTCTTCTACTTCTTCAGCTGTCGGTGGTACAAGTGTTATCACAGTAAAATCAACTTCATGGGGAATCTCAACTTTTTCATCCAGAGCAATTTCTTCGATATGGACAGCATCTCCGATCTCCATGTCAGAAACATCAATGGCGATATCATCAGGTACATCAGCAGGTTTACAGAATACAACAAGTTCACGACGAATAATCTGCAATACACCACCTTCGATTACACCTTTTGCCTCTCCAACAATCCTGACAGGGACCTCAACACTTACCTTGGCCTCCATATCAATCTCATGGAAGTCAACATGAAGATACTCTTTTTGAAAAACATCCATCTGGACTTCTTTTAACATGACTGTTCTTGTTTTCTTACTTTCTCCATCAACTGCAAGTTTCAAAAACACACCCTGTATACCGTTATCTCTTACAATTCTATCAAATTCCACAGTTCCAATAGAGAGCATAACAGGATCGAGCTTTGACCCATACACAATTGCCGGCACTCTTTCACTTCGTCTTAAAGCGCGGGCCATACCTTTTCCAGTTTCTTGCCTTAGTTTAGCTTTTAAATCAATCAGTTCCAAAATTTTATCCTCCACATCTGTATTATTTTATCAATACAGATAATATAAATTATATAAACAAAGAATTTACAGAATCCCCTCTGTAACTTCGTATTATTGCTTCACCCACCAATTTTGCAACGGAAAGTATTCTTATCTTTTCACAATTTTCTGCCTCTTTAGAAAGCGGTATGGTATCTGTTACCACCAGGCTTGAAAGCTCTGATTTCTCTATCCTTTCAATCGCAGGCCCGGACAGTACAGGATGGGTACAATAAGCATGAACTGCCTTTGCTCCATTCTCTTTGATAACGATAGATGCTTGTGTGAGAGTCCCAGCTGTATCAACCATATCATCAAGAACAATTGCAATTTTATCTTTAACATCACCGATCAAAGCCATTGCTTTTGCTTTATTTGGAGCGCTCCTCCGTTTATCAATAATTGCAAGCCCTGAATTCAATCTTTTTGCGTAAGCCCGGGACCTTTCAACGCCCCCAGCATCAGGGGAGACAATCACTAAATCCTCTGTAAAACTTGATCTTATACTCTCAATAATAATAGGAGCAGCATAGAGATTATCCACAGGGATATCAAAAAACCCTTGTATCTGTCCTGCATGGAGATCCATGGTAATCACTCTATTCACGCCTGCATACCGCAAAAGGTCAGCAACAAGTTTGGCACTTATTGGAACTCTAGGTGCAACTTTTTTATCCTGCCGTGCATATCCATAATAAGGAATTACTGCTGTAATTCTGCTTGCAGAAGAACGTTTGAAAGCATCAATCAATAGCAGAAGTTCCACAAGATTATTATTAACAGGATTACAGGTTGATTGGATAAGAAAGACTTCCTGCCTTCTCACATTCTCAAGAATCTCAACCTGAGTTTCTCCATCGCTGAAAGTCCCAACTTTCAGGTTACCTAAAGGCTTTGCAATATACTCACAGACTTTTGCAGCAAAGTCCGGATTTGAACTGCCAGCAAAAATTGATAATTCATTCATAATTAAATTCTCTGTAACAATCCTTAAAATAATTTTGGCTGGGGCGAGAGGAGTCGAACCTCTGATTACATGGATCAAAACCATGTGTCTTAACCACTTGACGACGCCCCAACAAATTTAATCAATACACCCGCTTGCCATGTATATATATGCGTCTATATTTTAAAAGAAGTCAAAAAAACTTCTTTTAAACTCTCGTCCCACCTCTCTAAAAGAAGGGAATAAGCTTTTTTTGCTTTTCCGTAATCAACAAAAAAAGCAAAAAGAGAGGACCCGCTCCCTGTCATGCAAACCTTTTTTGACAGAACAAATTCCATCTCTTCCTTTGTGTGGAGGATATCGGAATATAGCTTACAGGCTGCATTCTCAAGATCATTATGTATATACTTTGCAACATCAATGCTCTTAGACTTATTCCAAATATCCAACCAATTATTCAACCGGATATGTATATCAAGTTTCCGCTTTTCTGTCAACTTTATATCAATATTTTTAAAAACTTTACCGGTTGATGCAGAAACTCCCGGGTAACAAAGGAGTATGTAATATGGAAGTAATGCGCTACATTTTTCAAGTTTTTCCCCGACACCTCTTGCAAAAGCAGGGCTGCCAAAAATAAAAAAAGGAACATCAGCACCAAGCAAAAGAGCAATATCCATCAATTGTGATTTTGGAAAAACATTTTCATTCAAGCTGTTTAATGCCATTAACACACTTGCGGCATTACTGCTCCCACCACCCAGTCCTGCGCCCACTGGAATTCTTTTTTTTATCTTTATTAAAACCCCGCTATTTCTCCTGTTTCCCCTCCGGGCTTTACCTGAGTTCAGTTTTTTATAAAAAAGAGAAGCTGCTTTAAAGGCAATATTTGATTCATCCTCCGGGACGTCAGGGTGGTCACAGAAGACTTCAATTTTCTCATTTAGTGTTTCTTTAATTTCAATTTCATCATACAATTCAAGGCATGTCATCAATGACGCAAGGTCATGATACCCATCGTCTCTTTTTTCGGTAACATAAAGAAAACAATTAATCTTTGCCGGAGAAAAGACCTTTAACATTAACCTTTTGCCTCGACAAAAGCCATTCTGAGTTCCTGAAGCAGTGCACTCATCAACTTTTCTTCTTCAGCATCAAGATTCCCTGTTGTTTTTTCCTTTAGCACAGCAATTATATCAATGCTCTGTCTTGCAAAATCAATATTCTTTGCTTTTTTCCCGGTGGTAGGATCTTCAACCTTTCCCAACTGGACAAGAGCTGAAGAATAGAGAGATAAGAGAAAACTTGAAAAATCAACTTTAAAAGCCTTTGGTTTATCTGACTTTTCACCTGTCCCATTCTCCATTACAAAACCATTACCCTCTGTCATTTTTCTATCCTCCTAAATATATATTCAGTCAATACACCATTCGACTTTATAAGTATCCTTACTATCATCCTTTACTACTGATGCTATATATTTGTCAAAAAAAATATGCTCAACCTTATACTCTTTATTTTTATACCTGAGCAGCATATTCAAAGAGTCTTCAACTTTTATCACAGAAACATAAGACAAACCAACCAGCCCCACGCCCAAAGCCTTTAGAACAGCCTCTTTTGCAGTAAAACATCTAAAAAAAACAATCTTATCTTCATCTGTTTTAAAACATTTTTTTTCTTTTTGGCTCACTATCCTATTAAAAAGAGGAAGAGAAATATTTTTTATTATTTCAACATCAATTCCTGCAATAGATTTAGAAACCAGTCCGCCTGCATATTCATCCTTGTGTGAAATAGACCAGAAAACATTGTTTGAAGGCAATGGCTGACCGTTTTCACCTTTTTCTAATTTTTCCGGAAAAAATCCAGATTTTTGCCCAGATGCATGTAGGCTCTTTATCGCACATATTCTCAATACCTCACGCTTGTTTTTCAGATCATGATTCACAAACTTCTGCTGAATTTTCTGAATAACAGGGTAAAGAGTTAAAATTATTACACCTCCGGCTCTTCAAGCGTAATAATAACATCAGCAACTATTGTACCTTCTCCCTCATTGTGAACAAACAAAGGATTGATATCGAGCTCCTTAATGATTGGGAAATCTGTCACCATCTCCCTTAAGCTGAGAATATTTTTTTCAATAGTCTCAATATCAGCAGGCTTTTCTCCTCTTAGTCCTTTTAATATTGGATATCCTTTTATACTTCTTATCATTCTGCGGACTACATTTCTGGCCATGGGGGCAAGCCTGAATGCTACATCTTTATACACTTCAACAAATATTCCGCCAAGTCCGAACATTATTGCATGCCCAAATTGAGGATCTCTGTTCACACCTAAAATAACCTCACGTCCTTTTGGAACCATCTTCTGTACCAGAACCCCATCAAGAGTTGCGTCAGGGTCATAATCACGGGCACTTTGCATAATTGTTCCAAAGGCTGCTTCTACTTCCCTTTTGCTCTCAAGCCCAACCTTTACTCCACCAGCATCAGATTTATGTAAAATTTCATTGGAAACAATCTTCATAACAACAGGGAATCCAATTTTTTCAGCTATCTTAGCTGCCTGGCTCTCATTTTTTGCAAGCTCCATTGGAAGAGTATTAAACCCATAGCATTTAAGGATCGCATTACCATCAATCTCACCAAGCGTTGTCTTCCCTTCCTTAAGATACCCGTCAAATATTTTCTTAGCTTTTTCCTTATCAAAATCAAGCTTATACTGGGGTAATATTTTCCTGGAGCGCCATTTTCTTGCCTCTCGAATTGCACCTAAAGACCTTGCTGCACTTTCAGGGAACTGATAAACAGGAATATTATTCTTCTGTAAAATATCAACACCATCGGATACATCAACAACACCCATAAAAGCGCACACAACCGGTTTATCAGAATTTTTTGAAATATTTACTATTGCCTCGGCAGTGCCTATAGCGTCTGTCATAGACTGAGGCGTAAGGATTATCAAAACCGCATCAACCTCAGAATCACTTATCACCGTGGCAAGAGTATTCTCATAACGATCTCTTGCTGCATCCCCGATAACATCAACCGGATTATGAAAATTTGCTGTTAAGGGGAGATATTTATGAAGTTCTTTAACAGTAGCATCAGAAAATGTGGCAAGTTTCAATCCTGATTGTTCGCTTATGTCTGTTGCTATGATTCCGGGTCCTCCGGCATTTGTAACAATTGCAATCTTATCGCCATTTGGAATTTTCTTTGCTGCAAATGCCTGTGCATAATCAAAAAGCTGATTCACAGTATTACATCTAAGAATTCCTGACTGGGTGAAAATTGCATCATATATTGCATCAGCACCGGCTAAAGAGCCTGTATGTGATGCAGCAGCTTTTGCTCCAGCAACAGAAGAGCCTGATTTAATCACAAGAATAGGTAAAGGATCAGGGAAAGATGCCATTTCTCTTACTTCAGTTATAAATTCTTCTGCGTCTCTGGATAATTCTTCCATATAAATCATTACCACATCGGTATCAGGATCTTTATGGCAATATCTCAGCAGATCAAGTTCATCCACATCTGCTTTATTGCCTATGGAAATAAACTTTGAAAACCCAAAGCCCTTTGCAGCTGCAAAATCAAGCACAGCTGTACAAAGTGCACCGCTCTGAGAAATAAAAGAGACATTACCGGCCTTTGGCATTCTATTTGAAAAACTCGCATTCAAAGAGACATCAGGAGAAGGATTTATTACACCAAGGCAATTTGGTCCAACAAGCCTGACATCAGCTTCTTTACACAATTTTGCTATCTCGTTCTCAATCTCAAGCCCCTGCCCTCCTACTTCCTTAAAGCCTGCAGAAACGATTACAATTCCCTTAACTCCTTTTTCAATACAGCCTTTAACAGCGTTAACAGCCCGTTCAGGCGGCAATATAATCATCCCCAAATCAACAGGATCAGGAATTTGTAGCACATCATTATAACATTTTACACTTTCAATGGATTTTGCCCTTGGATTGACAGGATACAAAGTTCCTTTAAAACCACCAAACAGAATGTTTGCAAAAATATCATGCCCAACCTTACCTTTTTGTGTTGAGGCTCCAATCACAGCAATTGACTCCGGGGCAAAAATTGCGTCCAGTTTATCCATATCTTCTTTCCTTTTACTAAATCTTAATGATTTTCTGCATTAATTCATCTATCTTTAATACAGATTGAGAATCATCAGGTAAATCCATAAAAGATTTTCTTTCCATATCAAAATCTAAAAGAGTATTATCTTCAGGAATAGTACATATTATTGGTACACCAATTTCTTCAACTTCTTCTAAAAACTTCTGATTCAGCTTCTCAGGTGCACGGTTAACAACAAGGCCGATCTCTTTTACATCCAACTTTAAATCAGCAAGCATTTCCTTTATCCGTTTAACTGCTCTCAATCCTCTTAAAGCATAATCAGTAACCATAATCAGCATATCCACTCTTCCGCTTGTACGCCTGCTTAAGTGTTCCATGCCAGCTTCATTATCCACTAGTAAATATTTATAACTCTTTTCAAGTTCCTCAATAAATCTATTAAGGATATTATTGACCATACAATAACATCCCTGCCCTTCCTGTCTGCCCATAACAAGAAGATCAAAATCTTTCTCTTCAATCAACCCCTGATTGATCATCATTTCAAGATAATTGATCTTATCCATTCCAGAAGGGACCTGTTGAGGATCTTTCATATACCCTTCCCTGATATCTCCCACGGTCTTTTCGACTTTCAGCCCAAGAGTCTCTCCCAAATTACTGTTAGGATCTGCATCCACTGCAAGAACAGGTGAAACACCATTTTTTGCAAACTGTCTCACAATCAATGCAGAAACTGTTGTCTTTCCAACACCGCCTTTTCCGGCAAGTGCAATTATTTTACTCATATCAACTCCAAAATAAATAAATTTAATATCTGCCACATGACTTATAAAAACCAATTTATTAGCCACTCAGGTCACAAACAACCCAAATCAAACCTATGTTTCAATATAAAACAGTTTATCATTATGGCAATACCTGGACAACATCAATTTGACATCAACCTGGGGCTTCTGATTGGGTGTATTTCTCATGGACAAGGAGCAATTCAAACGGTATCTTTAACATTTGGAAATCCAGTGAAAGCTTTGGATTAGGATAATCTGTACGTAACAAAATGAGATTTGACTGAAGAGGTTATAAAAGTCATTATCTATCTGATTTTCTTATAAAAACAGGAGGTAATGGTGGTCATGTCAAACACCCAAGAGTTTTCTAAT
>JAIOSM010000140.1 GCA_021107575.1 Desulfobacteraceae bacterium
TCTCATGATGTTGCAAAACTATAGGAACTACATCTGAATATGCACTTATGGGTTCTAATATTCTGGCACCTATCACGGGGTGATCTTTAATTTTGTCAAATTCATCATCAGTTAATTTAGCGGGTTTATCAAGAATTGAAAGAGGGATCCCTATTTTGCCAATGTCATGCAGATAAGCAGCTCTTTGTAATATATCAAGTTCTTTTGGTGTGAAGCCCATAACTTTAGCAATTTTTAATGCCGTGCTTGTCACCCTTTCAGAGTGGCCGGCAGTCCATGTAGATTTCGCATCCACTGTCCTTGCCAATGCTTCTAAAGCCCCTATATTCAACGCTTCCAATTCTTCAATCAGGGATGAATTAGAAAGGGCAATCATAACCTGGTCCACTATTTGACGGGCATGTTGCAAATCATTATCAATAAATAATTTTTCTTTAAGATAGCCAAGTGTGATGGTCCCTTTTAAAAGACCCCCATAAAACATGGGCAGGACTAAAAATAAATTCCCTGTTTGCCTGTCAGTTTCAGCAAGAAATGTAGGCTTGCTTGTTTGCGTATTAACTAAAAAGTGTTGTGGGTTTTGAAATAATACCTCTTCGTCTTCAGCAGTAATACGAAAAAATTCTTCCTCAGGTTGACGTACCTTAATATCAGATACTATGTAGGCATGGAAAGTGCCCGGCTGTTTTTCAACGAGCAAGTTTACGCTGATAGAATCGCAGGAAAAAAAGGTGAATATTCTTTTCAATGCTGTATTGATAATCTTTTTAGTGTTTAGTGAAGATAATATTGATCTGTTGATCTCCTCTCTTGTTTTTAAGGCATCAAAATGCCTGTCAAGCTGATTAGTCATCGAATTAAAAGAATCAGCAAGTTCTTCGAACTCGTCATTACTTGTGACAATTACCGGATTTTTAAAATCCTTTTTAGCAACTTTTAAAGTCGCTTGTTTAAGTTTTTCAAGAGGCCGAAGGCTTTTTCGTATATGAAAAATACTTAAAAGCAATATCAACCAAAAAAACAAAAGTATTACAAGAGGGAAAGTTTTTTTGAATTTAGCAAGGGGAGCCAGCACATCAATGCTGTTACTTCTTAAAATAATGTTAAGGCTTGATGCATTAAATCCTGATTTTAAAAACAGGGACCAATAACCTACAAAATAGGTGTTACTTGCATCTTGATATTCGAAAACTCTAGGTGCTGCTCTATATTCTTCCATCATGACCTTATGCAGTATGTCATTGGTCGCAGGAAAGGAAGTAACAAGAACTCTTCTGACCTGATCAACAATACAAAGATCAGTTAGAGGGGGTAAAATATTTTCATACCCAACGCCCCATAAATAACTGCTGTTGATCTCACCCATCAATACTGTTAAATCTTTATTATCAGGTGTAGTTTGCATCAGCATATAGATACTCGCAGGAGATGTGCTTTGACGGGTATTCTCAAAAAATATAGTGGCCCGATCATTTTTAATACCTAATGCTTTATGGATAAAATCATTTGGAAGGTCTTTAAATTCGCCATATAGCATTTTTAATTCACCTGATGTTTTTATTAAAGCTAATGCATCAAAATGCTGTAATAATTTTTCACTATAATCATTTTGTTGATCTTTATTGAGAAAACCTTTCCCAGCCTCAAAACCACGGGAGACAATCAATTGCATATTTGTTTCAATAAACAAAATTCTTTCGTAAACAGACATACCATGGGCTTTTGCTGCGCTTTGGAGACGCTTAAGACTCTGATTTTTCAGTTGCTTTGAAACCTGAGCATAGGAAATAAATGATAGCACTATAATTGGTAATATTGCACACAAAACAAATAAAGTAAAAAACCTTTGAGCAACTTTGCTGCTAAAAAACGAGCCACCAATTTTCATATTCGTACCTCCTCTAGTAACCGGAAACAGGCCCTAAATATTGTCCGTTATTTGCACGAACAATATCGTCATGGCTCGCCTTTGCAGTAAATGTTTTGTTGGTTTTACCATCAGGCCCTTTACTATAAAGATCAAAATCAGTATTAACCGGATGCAGGGAACGATCTTTTCGTATCCCTTTGGTTTTAGGACCATCATAACGCAAATATTCATAAGGGTTGTTCCAGGGGTCCTTCAGATTTCCAAGTCCTATAACATTAAGACTATCAGGAAATCCATAGTTTTGAATATTATAAAGAATCAATTCTTTTTCGATTAATTTAATGTCTGATATACATCTAATCATTATTGCTCTGTTTCTGTAACCTATATAGTTAGGGATAGCAATACCAGCCAGAGTGCCGATAATAGCGATTACAATCATCAGCTCAATAAGAGTGAAACCTGAGTTATCACTAAAATTCGTAAATGATTTTAAACTTCTAAACATTCCCATGGCTCTCAATATTCACCTGTTAATATGCGCCACTAAACTTAGCAGGCATAAAACATAGTTTGTGTGTATACTGTATATTGCCATATGAATTGTTTTATGTCAATTAGTTGATACATAATTGACGAGGCTGAATAGATTGAGTTTTAAATCGCTCCCTCAACATCAATTTGGGATTTTATCTCTTAATTCGTTGTATAAAAATTCGCCCAGTCCAATTCCTGTACCTTGCTTTGAAAGACCTTCTGCGAGAGTTTCATCATGCATTGATTTATAGATATCCATACCATGATTGTCTGTTTCAAAAAGAGCTTCTCCGGGAAGAGAACTCCGCATATTTTTTAACATGCTTTTTAAAAATATTGCTTCAAAGCCTTGGCAGGCCTCTTTAAGTTCTTTATTTTCAGTTAATTTTGAAGTTTTTTCTAACCCTTCTATATCAAAAGCCGAATTTGTATTTGCAATATTCTTATTTATAATACTTATATCCATTCTAATAGGGCCTCTTAGATTAATTAAATTATTTCGAGTTCTGCCTGAAGCGCACCCGCAGCTTGTATACTCTGTAAGATACTGATCAGGTCTTTGGAAGATGCACCAATGGAATTGAGACCATTTACAAGCTCACCAATGGTTGAGCTGCCCGGAAGATTTATTGTCTTACCTATGCTCTCATCGATCTCCCCTTTATTCACAATAACCGAAAGGTCACCGTGGGCAATTGCAACAGGAGAAATAGTGACATCCTCTCCTATTACCACTGTACCGGTCTTTTCATTTATAATTACCCGGGCTATAGTATCAGGTACAACTGAAAGGCTCTCAATATCAGCAATAAATTCTGCAACCCCTGTTTTCCACATATTATCAGGAATTTTCAAATTTATTGCGCTTGCATCAACAGTTTCAGCAACGCCTGAACCAAGAGATACATTTATCACATCTGCCATTCTTCTGGCAGTCGTGAAATCAGGCCTGAACAGCGAAAGAAGAAGTTTTTTCTTTCCATCAAGCTTAAATGATATTTCTTTTTCTACTGTAGCGCCATTTGATATCCTTACTACCTGAAGATGGCCGTCATCACCTGCACCAACTGTTACAGCTCCTTGAGCTATCGCATAAATTTTTCCATTTATACCCTTTAAAGGAGTTATCAATAAGGTTCCACCTTTTAAACTTTTCGCATCTCCTAAAGATGATGCCACAATATCGATCCTGTCTCCGATTCTTGCAAAAGGAGGAATGTTAGCCGTTACCATGACAGCTGCAACATTCTTCACATTGAGCTGGTTTTTATCAATATGAATATTCATCTTTTCCATCATATTGCCAAGAGACTGCTTTGTAAAATTAACACCGGACTTATCCCCTGTTCCATCAAGCCCGACAATCAGCCCGTATCCAGTCAACTGATTTATTCTAACACCTTTTATTGATGCAAGGTCCTTTATTCTTGCTGCATCTGTTGCTGTGACCCCTGCAAAAATAATCGCAAGCACAAACAACAAACAAAACAAAATTTTAAATATAGATTGAGACTCAAAGTTATATTTTATATTATAATCGTACTGGTTATTATTAAATTTTCCCTTATTCATAATATCATCCTTTTTAAAAAGGCCAGAGGTTATCAAACAATCTGACGCCCCATCCAGGTCTTTGTTTGTCTGAGAGCGCCCCTTCACCATAATATTCTATCTTTGAATCAGCTAAAGAGATTGATTTTACTCTGTTATCAGAGCCTATATCCTGAGGCCTTACAACTCCTGAAACAGTAATAAATTGGATTTCGTTATTAGCTTTAATGGACCTTCTACCAAATAAGCTTAAATTCCCATTAGGTAAAACTTCTGTGACTCTGGCTGCTATAGAAGCTGTTATTTGACCTGTTCTGTCACTTTCTGCCTCTCCTTGCAGGCTACTGTCATATGTAGTCTCAACTAGTTTGCTTGGATCAGCAATATCATAGCGTTCAGCAATCGTTGCTACTTTGCCGAAAAATTTCGGGATACCTATCTTAATTCCACTTTTCCTTGAGGAATCAGTACTTACCTTCATGCTTGAAGAAGAGTTCTCAATGATATCCACAACTACAGTATCTCCGACCATGCAAGCTTTTGTATCTTCAAAATAAAATCTACTCTGCCCTGAAAAAAGCGAACCTTCATTAGAACGCAGCTCAGCGAACTGCGGCACAATCGTTGGTTCATCAGGCAGCCCTTCCGGCACTGCAAGCCCTGCTCCTTGCTGCCCTGATCCAAATATACAACCTGAAAATACCATCAGACAAAAGCCCAATAATGATATAAAAAATAATTTGATAAATATAAAAGTTTTATTTTTACAAAAAGTCATAATATGTTTTCTCCTAATAATAGACCTCAACCAGAGATTTTCCTTTTACAAATCCTCTGATTATCTTGCCTGATCTTAAATTCTCCACTCTGATCAAGTCATCAGCTACGCCATCATCTTTTGAAATCCCTGCTGTGATAATTTTCAATCCTTTTCTTTTTGCAACTAGTTTTATTGCTTCTCCTTTACGCACCAAAGGAGCTTGCTTCAACTGGCTTGTTCTTATATAGCACCCTGTTTTAATATCACTCCTGGAAATTTTCCCTTCAACATTTTCAATTTTTTTTGCATAATCCTGACGAAATTTTGATGTATTGACTACTTGATAATAAAGATCCTGCGCCACAATTTTTTGATGTCTTTTTAATGGTACCCTGGCACAAACCAATCTTTCATATACATCTATCCAGCCCGAAAGAGAAAGGGTGTCAACATTATAATTATCAATCAAAACATCAACCTTTATTGCAAATCGGCCTTTTTTATTCAATCTGTTATCTCTGTCAAACAAAAGGCTCAATTCCCCTTCAGGATATGGCTCAATGCCCCTGACATTAAAATCGCGCAAGTCAAATCTGATATTTTCATGAAATGTTCCGACATATTTTAAAAAATTATCTTTTAAATAATCCTTTGTAAGGCTCCGAGTAAGACGTTTCACATAAATTTTATCAGGCACGAAAACTGTAATATTTTGATCAATCAGATGATTAGAATATATTTTTGCGACCAGACGATCTCTGGAAATAATTTTAATTTCACCGGGATCTGGCGAAGATCCTATCACTATCTTTCCAATCTCATTTTCCAGGAAAGAAGGCGCATTAATTTCAGCTATATCTTCTAAATATATCTCTTCAGAGCTAACTTTGCTTGTTTTTTTCACAACTATGGAAAATTCTTCCTCTGCCATAGCTGCCATACCGGGAATAAAAGTCAATATAATAAAATATAAAATAATACAAAAAAATTTGCTGTTAATATATTTCATAAATCTACCTCTTTAAGCCGGTTGCAGTACTTAACATGGCATCTGCTGTCTGAATTGATTTAGAATTTGCCTCATAAGTTCTCTGGCCTGAAATCATGGCGACCATTTCCTCTACAATGCTCACATTGGACATCTCAAGATAATTGTTTACAACAGTGCCGGCCCCATCTTCCCCGGGTATTTTTTCAACTGCTGTCCCGGAACCTTCAGTGGGTCTGAACAGGTTATTCCCAATTGCAAACAGCCCTCCGGGATTAATAAATGTAGATACATTCATCTGGTCTGTGGAAAGAATTGATTCATCAGCACCATGTGTTGTAAATGTTCCATTATCCTGAAGAGTTATGGTTACAGCTTCGGCAGGAATTGCAATCTCGGGCTGAAGGCGATCCCCGGAAGGAGTCGTGATATAACCCTCACTATCCAGTGAAAAATTTCCTGCCCGTGTATAAAGTTCTTCATCGCCGTGGAGTACCTTGAAAAAACCATCTCCCTGGATTGCTATATCAAGATCATTCCCGGTCTCAACATAATCACCCTGAGTAAATATTTTCTGCACTCCAGCAGGTTTTACTCCCATACCAACCTGTATTCCTGTCGGAACCTGACCTCCTCCGGGCGTAGTCTGCCCTGCAACAAGTGTAGTCTGATACATCAAGTCCTCAAAATTTGCTTTTGATTTCTTAAATCCTGTAGTGCTTGAATTTGCAAGATTATTTGCAGTAACATCTGTTTTCATCTGTTGCGCAGTCATTCCGGTTGCTGCTGTCCATAGCGCTCTAATCATTTCGCCCTCCTGGCCTTATTGTAGTTTCCCTACATCATTAATAGCTTTCCCGTCAATTTCATCAAATGTCAGCATCATTTTCTGATAAATCTGATACATTCTATGGTGATCAATCATGCTGACCATCTCTTCAACCACCTGAACATTTGACCCCTCAATTGCTCCCTGCTCAACTGCAACATTTAAGGGTTGTATCTCGTCTCGTGTATCGCCTTTGTAGACATAATTATTAGCTCCCTCTTTATGGAGCATTGTCAGGTTTTCAAATGTAACAATATCAAGCTTATCTGCTAGTGTACCATCAATACGGATCTCGCCACTTCTATTAATATCAAGATTTGTTCCATCAACGACGACAGCACCACCCTGCCCCAGTACAAAATTCCCGACCTGATCCACAAGCACACCATTACTATTAAGTGTAAAACTGCCATTACGTGTATATCTTATACCTGCAGCAGTATCAATTTTGAAAAAGCCCTCGTCCTTTAATGCTAAATCAAGCTCATTCCCGGTTTTTTCTAAAGGCCCCTGGGTTAGATCAGTATTCATTTGTGCCCTGAACTCTTTATCAAAACTGATTATGTCTCTTTTAAAACCTGCAGTATCTGCATTTGCAAGGTGATT
Organism: Desulfobacteraceae bacterium; assembly: GCA_021107575.1. Lineage (GTDB taxonomy): Bacteria > Desulfobacterota > Desulfobacteria > Desulfobacterales > Desulfobacteraceae > JAIOSM01. The sequence goes on from JAIOSM010000140.1 coordinate 7,142, forward strand.
TGAGACTGCTTCAAGCTTTCTTTCCTGCCTTAATCCACCCTGAACCGGTCTTGTCATTTCAAGAATCATTTTAAAGTCCTTATTGTCATTATTGATTTGTTATAATAGTTATATAAGCAATATAAATGCCAGACTTGCACAAACAATAAAGATCGCCTATTGACAAGCATCTTCACAACCTAATTGTATTTTCACGATAACGAAATAGAGAAAAAAATTCCCATTGAATAATTAATGGTAATTTAATTGCAGCAAATAATACAAAATTTTTCATATGAAATACTTTTACTACCAAGTAAAAAAAGCATCGCGTCCCCTTGACAAAAAATAACTTCCTGCCTATAGAGGTTAAACATGTATGGAAGTGATAAACAACAACTGAGTTATAAAAAAAGGTTTCCGAGATACAGGAGATAATTATATGAGCAAAAAAACAATGATAACCATATATATGTATTGCATTTGTATTATACTTTTTATCCTTCCGGGCCCAAGTTTGGCTGAAGAGTATATCTACGATGGCCATGGCCAGATTATAAAAGTAAATTATACGACCGTAACTTTCTTAGAATATACATATGATAACATAGGCAACAGACTTACATCAACCGTTGATGTCCCCCCTGTAGATACTGACCAGGACGGCCTGCCGGATGACTTGGAAAACGCCACCTGCACCGACCCATATGATGCAGACACTGATGATGATGGCATTCTGGACGGCATGGAAGATACAAACCACAACGGTATTGTTGAATATCCAGAAACTGACCCCTGCAATATTGATACAGATGGGGATGGTATTCAGGATGGCACAGAAACAGGAGTGACTCTTGCTGATATTGGTCCGGACACTGATCTTGCCATCTTCATACCGGATGCAGACCCTTCTACCACGACCGATCCAAATCGTAAAGATAGTGATGGAGATGGAGCCTCTGATGGCAGAGAAGATAAAAACAAAAACGGTCGTGTTGATCCCGGAGAAAGTGATCCCAGTGATGAAAACTCCTTTGAGATTGACATAGTTCCCACTATCTTTTTATTACTTTTATCGGAGGACTAAATATCAATATATTTACTAAAATACAAAAGGCTGAAACCAGGCTGCTGAACGCTGGAGTTATCAGGACAAAATGAAATCAAATTTATTTAAAAAACTCATTGTGTCTTGTATTCTATTTTTTAATTTTTTTGTTTTTATAAATTCAGCCCATGCCTGGTCTGTTGTAGACTCTTATTATCAATCAAACGCAGAAGCATATATAGCATATCAGGAAATGGTAGCTTCTACAGAGGCTAATTCTGCGTTTTGGACTACCATATATCTTAATGAAGAAGTGAGCTGGAGTTATA
>JAIOSM010000071.1 GCA_021107575.1 Desulfobacteraceae bacterium
CTATCATCATCAAAATTGGGGTAATGGCGATCAGGTATCCTGCAATGGTTTCTGACCAGGTTTGCTCAATGAGATTTGCATCATTTTTATCAATTTTGAGGATGTCAAATAGCTGATTTAAATCGACTATACTTGCTTTGGAAGAAGAATGATCTTTAGCCTCTGCATCATCCATTGTTAATAGTTCTCCCTTTTTAACAATGGTTTTCAATGATTTATACTCAGCTTTCTTATCTTTTGAAAACTCATTAAATGCTTCTTTTTCAAAATAGTGAAAAGTCTTGCCTTTTACGACCTGAATAATTTCTTTCTCCTTACTCACCATGGACTCTGCCAGAACTTGAGGGAAGCCGTTCCGCTTGGCAAGCGCCCTGAATTTAGCTCTCAAAGGAGACTGAAATTTTTCTCCCATTTCCTGAACACCATCCTTTGAGTAGGAAATAGGAGCACAATCTCCGATGGTTGTCCCTTTTTTCATATACAAGCTACCCGAAGCAAGGGCAATGAGTGCTCCGGCTGAAATGGCTTTGCTCTTGACATAAGAAACTGATACATTCTTGTCAACAGTCAGCAGTGTATCCACAATCTCAAGAGCAGAATCAACACGCCCGCCAAAAGTATCAATTTCAAAAATAATAATCTTTGCATTTTCATTTTTTGCCTGCAAGACTGCACGTTTCACAAAAGCTGCCATGGCAGGCCCGACTTCACCTTTAATTGGTATGATATGAATGGATTTTGCTTTCTTGATCTGGGTTCCACAGAACCCTGGACTTGAAGAAATAAAAAGGAAAAAAATAAGAACCAATACGACAGGGGAAACAAACCTTATTATATTAGAGACCCTATTCTCATCAAAAAAAACTTTTAGTAGTTGTTTCATACTACTTGTATAAAATAAGAACCTGTACAATGCAACAACAATGCAACTTTTTTCAATAAAAGCCTGAGCCCAGATGCCTTTATTTATTCTTCTGGTATTTATTATTCTGCGGATTTCAGAATCTTTAAAAAATCTTCCTCCATCTTAACACCTGAGGCATCCAGAACATAACCGATCATCAATATATAGCTTTTTTTTGTTTTCATCACAGCCATGGGTGATTGCAGTGCCACAGTCACACCACCTGCATCAAGAAATCCCTGCCATAATTCCACTTTGGGCTTATACCCTTTTGGAGTCTTGACCGTTTTTGGTTTTTTAAGATGATTTTGCCCTTTGGGATAGTCTGCGGCAATTCTCTTAAGACCACGTATACGAACATTTCTATAATTAATAGTCACACCACGGTAGGAATAAATAAGAATTGAAGCTCCTGGAAGGGTTTCTGACTTCAACCATCCGATCAGTTCCTTTCCTGTTGCAGCGTCCTTGTTGACAGACCAGCCATCAGGTAAAGTCAATGTAAGAAGTTCATGTTTGAATTGGGTTTGTTCTTTTGCGGCATAACCAATACTAAAGAGCATAAACACCATAGCCACTATTAATAAAAAAACATTTCCTGGTGTAAATCCAAATCTTTTAGTCATGGGAAACCTCCTTTTAATCTTATCCCTCATTCAATGCAAATATCTGTGCAAATATCTGGCTTGTATCAAACCCTTTCAAATGCAAAGCACCCGACCTGCAGGAGGCCACACAGAGGCCGCACCCTTTGCAAAGAACCGGGTTAATCTCAGCTTTCCCTTCATAGCGACCCTCTTTTGTAAACAAAGGAGCGTTAAAAGGACAGACTGAAACACATACACCGCATGAGCTGCATATTTCCTGATCGACATAGGCTATGGTTCCCTCCATGTTCATTATCTTTTTAGCAAGAAGGGTTACAGCTTTTGTAGCAGCAGCCTGGGCCTGGGCAATAGATTCATCAACAGGTTTTGGCGCATGGGCAAGACCGCAGATAAAAACACCATCTGTAGAACATTCAACAGGTTTCAGCTTTGCATGGGCTTCCATGAAAAATCCGTCAGCATCCTGGGTAGCCTTATACATTGCAGCTAATTTATTATCTTTTTCAGGAATAATTGCAGATGCCAGAATCAGAAGCTGTGCATCAATTTTTAATTTACGTCTCAATGAGGTATCTGTGAAAACAACTTCAACTGAACTTTCTTCAGGATTCACATTAATCTCTTTTTCAAAGTCATATTTTATGAATTGAACACCTTTGGACCGTGCTTCGGTATAGAGATCTTCTCTTAAACCATAAGTACGCATATCCCTGTAAAGAACAAACACCTTCATCTCAGGATTCAATTCTTTAAGCTTTAATGCATTTCTGACAGATTGTGTACAGCATACTTTTGAGCAGTATGGTCTTTCAGGGATTCGTGAGCCAACGCACTGAACAAATACTGCAGTATCTTTCTTTCTCAGATCATCATCATTCTCATTGAGCATCTTATCAAGCTCAAGTCCTGTTATGATTCTGTCATCTTCTCCATAATTATAAAGCTTAGGCTTAAGCTCAGAGGCTCCTGTTGCTATAATAGTTATACCATGTTTTAAGATTGCATCCCTGCCGTCTTTTTTAACATGGGTTTCAAAATTCCCTACAAAACCTTCAACATCTGTTATTTCAGTATTCAAATGTATATCAACCAGGCTGTTTTGCTCAACAGACTTGATTATTCGTGTAAGGTTTTCCTGGATATCTTCTCCTTTCCACGTTCTATTTAAAAGTAGTGCCTGTCCACCAAGCTTTGAACCCCTTTCAACAAGGTGGGTATGATAACCCTGTTCAGCAAGGGTTTTAGCTGCTACAATACCTGCAATTCCACCACCTATTACCAGCCCTGCCTGATCAACTTCAAGCTTTGGCTCCTCTAAAGGTGCATGAAGAGCGACTTTTGCCGTTGTCATCCTGACAAGATCTTTGGCTTTTTGGGTTGCCAATTCTTTTTCATTGGCATGGGGCCAGGAGCACTGGTTTCTAATATTTGCCATATCAAACAGATATTTGTTAATCCCGGCATTGGTCAAGGTCTCCTGGAAAAGACCTTCATGTGTTTTGGGTGTACAGGCTGCAATAACAACACGATTCAATTTTTTCTCTTTTATTACCTTTGTAATAGCATTCTGAGTATCCTGAGAACAGGAAAACATGTTTTCCTCTACATATTCAACATAGGGAAGATGCTTTGCCATTTCAACAACAGCCGGAACATCAACCACCCCTGCTATATTGGTACCGCACCTGCAAACAAAAACGCCTATTCTGGGTGCTTCACCAATTACATTTATTTCAGGAATCTCTTCTTTGGTTTTTGTTATTGACCATCGTTCATCAGCCAGCATGATACCTGCCATACCTGCTGCTGCACTTGATCCGATAACTGAGGCGGGAATATCTTTGGGATCTTCGATAGCCCCGCAAATAAAAATTCCAGGCCTTGAGGTCTTAACAGGATCAAAACTTTTGGTAGTAGCACATTTGTAATGACCAAGTTCAATACCTATTTTTTCAGCAAATTCAACGACCCCATCTCCAGCCTGGAAGCCTACAGAAAGGACAACAATATCAAATTTTTCCTCCTGCCTTATTCCTGATTCATCAATATAGCCTATTATCTGCATACCTGTTTCTGAATCATTAATAATTTTCTGGACCTTTGATTTAACAAAACGGATCCCATACTCGTCTTTTCCCCTGTTAAAGTAATCTTCATAACCTTTTCCATGGGTTCTTATATCCATATAAAAAATAGCTGTATCCAGAGAACCCGAACTATGCTCTTTAGCCAGCATGGCTTCCTTTACTGCATAGGTACAGCATACAGATGAACAATAACCTTTAGCCCCTATATGATTATTTCTTGAGCCTATACACTGAAGCCAGGCAATTTTTTTTGGCTCTTTTTGATCAGAAGGTCTTACAAGATGTCCGCCATAGGGACCTGAAGAAGCAAGGATTCTTTCAAATTCAAGGCTTGTAATAATATTTTTTGAAGATTGATAACCATAAACATCATGCTCACCCGGATCATATGGTTGACACCCGGTAGAAACAATGATTGATCCGACATTCAGTTTAAGTTCTGTGGCAGTATCCTCGTAATTGATTGCCCCTGTGGGACAAACTTTTTCGCATAGACCGCATTTGCCTTTGGTTAAAAAAAGACAATTTTTATCATCAATTACATATTTTAAAGGAACAGCCTGGGCATATTGAACGTATATTGCCTTTCTGACACCCAGACCTTCTTCATATTCATCCTCTACTTTTTTAGGACATTTTTCAGTGCAGAGCCCACAGGCAATGCATTTGTTCACGTCAACATATCTGGGATGCTGGACAACATCAACAGTAAAATTGCCTGCTTCACCAGATATATTTTTTACTGTTGAAAGTGTCAGAATTTCAATATTTATATGCCGGCCGACCTCGACCAGTTTAGGTGAAATAATTCACATTGCACAGTCATTGGTAGGGAAGGTCTTGTCAAGCTGAGACATGATGCCGCCAATAGATGCAGACTGCTCAACAAGATATACATAATATCCCGAATTTGCAGCATCAAGTGCAGCTTGCATGCCGGAGATTCCACCGCCGCCAATAATCATTATTGAACCAATTTTTTCTTGTGACATTTTTACTCCTGAGAATCACTTATTATATTTATTTTTTCACTTTTTGCTTTTTGTAGCCTTTTTCTTTTTAGGCTTTTTTGCTTCTTTTTCTTCTGTTTCAAAAAGCTTTGGATATGCTTTACTAACTTTGTCATTTTTCTGATCAGTCTCAATTCCAAGATTTTTCTCAGCAATACCAAGCCTGAGTCCTAAAAGCTGAGAATAAAGAATAGGGGGAAGATTGTATTTATTTCCCCTGTCCACAGCAATCCTGTCCTGAATTTTATCAAACTGCATATAGCACCAGGGACAGCTCACACATATAAAATCAGCACCTGCCTTTTTCGCATTAGTTAATTTTTTTTCAGTAAGGTCCAAGGAAAGGTTATCATTTATTCCGAGAACAGGGGCTCCACAGCAATCAAGTTTCAAGGCCCATTCTATACTTTCAGCACCTGTAACATTAACAAGATTGTCAAACAATGAAGGTTTTACAGGATCATCAAATTCCATAATATTTGAAGGACGAAGAGCATGGCACCCATAGTGGGTTGCAATATTAAGATCCTTGTATTTATCAATAGTTTTTTCTTCAATCGTTTTAAGAGTCACTTCATTATGAAGTACTGAAAGCAAATGCTCAATTTTGCAGACACCCTGATACTCAAGATTCTCTTTTGACAAAATTTCATTTATTCTCTCTTTTGCCTTGTTGTCTTCTTTTAATTTTGCAGCAGCGGTTTTCAAGCTTCCAAAGCAGCATTGGCATAGTGTTAAAAGGTTTAACCCTCTGGCCTCTGCCAGAGCGATATTCCTTGCTGAAGAGAGCAGCCATCCTGCCTGATCAACATTTTTTAAAGGATATCCACAACAATTAAAAGTATCAATGTCTTTCACTTCAACATCTAATTTGTTCAATACAGCCCTTGCAGAGTGCTCGTATTGTTCTACTTTTACCGGGATATTACATCCTATAAATAAAGCATATTTTTCCATATTTTTTCCCTAGTGAAATTATCAAATATTTATAAAGTCACGATTCATTCTCATGGTTTTTAAAACACTCTTTTGAAATCTGATTTTTTAACTCAAAAAAGATATCAGTTACTTTAACGTTTTGAGGGCAGTTTTCCTGGCATTGATAACAGGTCACGCAATCCCAAAGCATATTTGCTCCAAGAACCAGGTCGGTAAGCCCCAGACCAAGTGATCTCATGATCTGGTGAGGAAGCATGTCAAGAGCCTCTTCAGGTTTTTCATAATTCATTACTACAGGGCAGATATTTGTACAGTTTTCACATGAGAAGCAGTATGCAAAGGTATCCTGGGTCAAACCCATATCTTTTTTATCAGGCTGGTCTTTGTCAGGTATTAAAGGCAGGGGCTTATCCCTTTCAACAAATTTTCCTTTATTATATTTTCGGCCTATGAAACTTTTGGCTTCTCTGGCAGGTGAATCTTGAAGAGGGCTTTCAAATTCATCTCTGCTGTATGCCCTGTTATAAGAGTACGGCGTTAAAACAAGAGGTGTGACAATAGAGCCGTTTCTTATAAAATGCTCTCTGACATCATACCATAATTCCTTAAGGTTTATTCCTGCAGGGCAAACAACCGTACATCGTTCACAGCTTGAACAGAGACAGATACCTTCCTGGATTGCCAAAAAGTCTTGTGAACTTATCTTCTGTTTTGTTGAAAATCTTCTTAAGGCCATCATTCTTTCAGAAGGCATAATATTTTCATTGCCGAGAATATCAAATGCTGGAGCCACAGAACAATTACTTGAACACGTAGTGCAGTGAACACATGCATCAAGTTCAATTGCCTGGCGAGTGGCTATATTTAATGGAGAGGCATTTTCACGTTTCATTACCGCAGAAGTAAAAAGGCTCAAAGGCGTAGTAACAATATGAAACATTTTTGTAAAAGGCAGAATTGCAAGTCCTATAAAACAGGCAAGTATATGAATCCAATAGAATATGTTAACAGCACCTATGAATTCTAAAATACCTGCAAAGGGTTTAAATGCCCTTGAAACAGCATATCCTCCGAAAGCTGCCGTCGGCTTTGTATGACAGTCAATACATGTGTCATTATGAATTTCTTCACCAAGTGCAAGCACTTCTTCAGAAACATTTGATATATTATTAGGGGATGCAAGACCATAATTTTTTACCCAGTAACTCTCCAGGGCAAAAATATCTTCTTCATAGTCAAGGGCTGCAAATTCATCTTCCATGTTTAAAAATTCATTGTAGGAAATAATTTTTGTCCCTTCAAGCCCGAATCCTGAAACTATGATTATACCTACAATCAAAATAGCATATATATCCTGGGCATTGCTGGTCATTCTTTGAATTTTCATAAAGAAACGCCGAAAAACAGCAATTAATAATCCAACCAGAACCATTGCTCCGAACAAATCCCTTAAAAACATAAAAGGATTAATTGTTGAATAGTAGTATGAAAACAAATTGTCAGACACAATACTTTCAAGGGCATGCATGAAAAAGAGCAGAATAAATCCCCAGAAAATCAACATGTGCATTATCCAGCGAAGCAGATCCTGTTTAAAAGTTCTTCGCAAAAAAAGTATGTCTAATACAAAAGTCTGTGGCAAATTGAAAAATCGCAGACTGAAAACTGTTGACAACACTCCTTTAAGAGCAGCTGCCAATCGTTGCAGCATGCTTTCATTTTCAGCCCTGATTCCAGTTTTGTACGAAAGCCATTGGATCATTTTTATAATCAACCCAACACCAAGTATTGTAAGTGATGAATTTAATAAAATATCAAATGCCATAAACTAATTCTCCCAAGTCCTTAAATACATATAATTCTCTATAGCTAAAAGCTCTGTCAATAATTTTCCACAACTTGCTGTTTTGTCAAATCTTATTAAATATGCAAAAAGTATGCTAAAATGATTTATTAATTTGTTACACATAACTATCTGAAAAAGCAATAAAATTTCTGCCTGTGTGTTATTTTGATAAGACACAGGAATAAAAAAGTGTTAAGTAACGTTACGTTGCGGTAACATTATCCCGGTAAATTTTATATATATTCTTCTTAGTTTCAATGAAAATATTTGAACAATAAATAGTTATCCTGATATTTTGATTTATCTATTGATTTTTGATAACCTTATAAAATTAACACGAAAACTTGAGGGATATACTTATGAACATTAAATTTGCATTTGCAGTTAATAATAATGGACTTTTTCAAAAAAAACATTATGGTGATGCTGAAAAATATTTTATCTATCAGCTAAAGGAAAACGAAATAAACTTTGAACAGGAGATTGTGAATAGTTCTAAGAATGTTGATGAAAATGGAAAACATGGCTCTAAAAAAAAGGGACAGGCCATTATTGCTTTATTAAAAGAAAAAAATGTTAATGTCCTTGTTTCGCCGCAATTTGGCAAAAACATTAAACTTATTAATGCACATTTTATTCCAGTGATTGTCTCTGAAGAAAACCCTGATTCTATTATTGGAATCCTACTAAAACATATCAAGCATATCAATGAAGAACTGGCAAATAAATCCGGAGAATATATGCTTTTTAATATCAAGAATGGAGTCATGAAACCTGCAATTAAAAAACTTAATAAATGAATTTAACTCCTAAAGTATCAAACAGAAACTTTTTTTCCTTTTTATGGCATGCCAGCTTCTTAGCATTTGCCGGAGTGTTTATGGATGTGGACACTATAATACCGGCAATGTTGATCGAATCAGGAGGCGGGGCTGTCCATGTTGGTATTATGACTACAATTTTATTTGGCGGATCAAGCTTTGCCCAGGTATTTTTTGCTCCATATATCAGCAACAAACCTTACAAAAAAAAATATCTTTTACTGGGGATCAATTCAAGAATTTTTTCTTTGTTAGGATTAGGTTTAATATTATTTTATTTACAAGCCCAACATTCGGTTCATATTATTTGGATCATATTTGTTCTCATCACTTTTTTTGCCCTTGGTGGTGCGTTTGCCAACATCAGCTATACAGATATTTTGGGGAAATCAGTTTTAGAAAAAAAACGTAAAAGCTTCTTATCTTTTAAACAGATTATAGCCGGTATTGTGGTTTTGTTCTCAGCCTTTTTAGCAAAGAAAGTATTAAGCAGTTCAGACTTCCCGCTAAATTATGCCTATACATTTATGATAGGCTCATTTGCGCTTTTCATTGCTTC
>JAIOSM010000319.1 GCA_021107575.1 Desulfobacteraceae bacterium
ATCTTTTTTTAGAATCTTTTCAGGATACTAAAAAAAAACTTATTACAGGAAGTCATAAGACTGCAACAGAGTATATAACGGAAACCGGTAATTTTCTGGGCAGCTATAAAAATGAAGCCATGGATAGAAGCAGCAAATTTTTAAATATTCTTTTCAAATAAAAAAATTATTTTTCAACAATATCCAATTCAAGTTTACCTGCTATTTCAATAGCATTTTTAAGTCTGTCATTTATGGTAAACAATTGAATTTTTAATGTTTTCAAGGATGCTGGCGTTGCAGATATAGCATGCTCTCCTGAAAACAGCTCTGATAGCTGTTTGGATTTGTCAGCCAGTTTGTAAATTTTTTCACTGAAAGCTTTAATCTCTTTTGCCCAATCTTCTCTATCCTTGGCAGGAATTTCAATATTTCCAGTTCCAGTTCCATTAACTAGATGATCAATTTGATAATTTTCCGGGCGAGCAATGATTTCGTACATATTATATTCTCCTAATATTTTTAAAATTCTAATTAATTTTAGATAAATAAGGTTTACAAGTCAAATAAATTACTTAAAAAAATTTAAAACCTATTGCTGATATTAAAGCAGCAGCTCTAAAAGTTTTCCTTTAATTCTGATTATATCAAGGATAGAAAGCTCATATGAGAATTCAGCCTCTGCAAGCCTTCTCTGAGCAGATACAAACAAAGTATCAGCGTCCATCATATCAACACTATCTGATAGACCATATTCAAACTGCATTGAAACAGCATTGAAATTTTCTTTGGCAGATTTCAACTCATCCTTTAATGTTTCTATAGCGCTTTGTGCTGTTTCAAAATCAAACCAGGCCTTTTTTGATTCAAGAATTATTCTGTTTTTAGTATCAATGAGTGCTGCATCTGCCTGACGTTTTTTAGCAATAGCCTGATTTATTTGAGCTTTTCTGAGTCCTCCATCAAATATTGTAAATGAAAGGCTCGCTTCAACCGATTTTTCAATAACATTTGTTTCACTGTCAAAAAATTTAAATCTACTATCGTGATCAGATATTATTTCACTATCACCATATGTTCCCTTAACAGAAACTGTTGGCCAATATGATCCACGTTCATAACGGATGGTTTTTTCAGCTATCTCTTGAGTTTTTGTAATACTTTTTAATTCTGGCCGATTTTCAATAGCTTCTTTAATAAGATTTTCATAAGAGAGTTCAAAACCTTTTAAATAAAAAAATTGATCTTCTATTAAAGAAAAGTCCTCATCAATATCTACTAAATTCTTTAATGATGCCTTAGCAAGTTTAAAATTATTCTGTGCTATAAGAAGATTTGTTTTAGATTTCGAATGTTCAGCTTCAGCTCTGAAAAGCGCGGTTTTAGTAACAGTCCCTACTTTCAATTTTTCATTAACAGAATTTTTATGTTTTTCAAGCCGTTTCACATCAGCTTTGCTAATATCAAGATTTTTTTTTGCGCTTAAAATTTGATAATAAATTGTAGCAACTTCAAACAAATAATTAGATTTTGTACTTTCAAGGTCATATTCGCTTTTTTTAATTTGATCTTTTGTAGCATTAAGAGCCACTAACTCTTTACCATTTAATGTAAAAGATTGGTCAAGCTGCAGTCCGAAAGTTTTAGTGTCTTTTATGCTATTCATTTTGCGATCCGGTACCTGATTTTCATATTCCGTAAAGGCTCTGTTCTTACTTCCGAATGCTGTTAAGCGTGGCATGAGAACCGCCAGTGCCCTTTTTTTTTCCTGCTCACTAATGTAAAGGTCATCCTCTGCAATTTTAATTGCCCGAGCATTTTTATCGGCAATTTTACAAAGGTCATACAAGGAATAAACTGTTCCCGCATATAAATTTACACTTAATAAACTTAAAATAACGATTCCAACAAGCAAATATAATTTATTATTCATAATATAACCCTTAACGTACTGTCAATTTTTTATCTTTATAAATATAATTATCTCTTTTTGTTTTACAAGTAAAATTATTCTTCATTATTCAATAAAGCATGGCTGAATAATTCAATTGGATGTTTTATATCAATATTAACATTTTGTTCGTTTAGAATATCAAATAGTTGCATCATGCAAGCGGGGCAGGATGTTGAAACAACTGAACAATTTGTTTTAATAATATTTTCTCCTTTTATTTTACCTATCTTACTTGATTCACCATAATATGATAAATTGAAAGTTCCACCCATTCCACAACAGGTATCTGAATTTTCCATTTCAACAAGTTTGTGCCCGGATACTTTAATTAATTCTCTAGGCTCTGTTTCAATATTTAACACTTTTTTATGATGGCATGGATCATGATAAGTTACAGTTGCTGTCTTTTTATTAACAATAATATCAGGAACTTTAAGTATATTAATCAAAAATTGGCTGATATCAAGGGCTTTAGCTGATAAATTAAGTAAGAAATCTTTTTTTTCTTTATTCTGATGATCATACATGCTTGGCCATAGATTTTTAATTGTTGATAAACATGTTGCACAGGGTGTGACAAGGTAATCAAATTTTTCACAAGAGAAAATATCAATATTATGGCCTACAAGTTTATTAAAAGTTGTTTTATCACCTGCTGCAAGCGCTGGGATTCCACAACATCCCTGACCCTTTGGAATATATATGTCTACATTATAATGTTTTAATATTTTCACACTATCAATTGCTATACCTGGAAAGATTTTATCAATTCCACAACCAGGGAAAAATGCAACTTTAAGCTTACCCGTTTCTATGTGAAAACTCCTGGCATATCGGGTTTTATGAAAAGGTGTTTTTGCAATTGTTTTAAAACTGCGCCTTTTAATAAAAGAAAAAGATGGGATAAACCTAAACAAAGACATCTGATGATTTTTTTTATTTTTTTTAAAAATTAAAAATTGAAATTTTTCTAAAAATGAAATTACCTTATCAAATCTTTCTGGTTTTGCAAGAAATGATCTAAAAATAATTTTTTTAAACAGAGATAATTTTGAATACTCCGTAAGAATAATTCTTGCTTTAATAAAAATTTCAACCACATTAACATTGCTTGGACATTTGGCAGCACAGGAACCACACAAAAGGCATTTACTAAGTTTTTTATTAACTTCATCAGGATTAGAAAATAAATTTTTAATCAATCCATCTAATAATGCAAGCTTGCCTCTTGCAACATCGCTTTCTTGTTTTGTTATATTATATAAAGGACAAACAGCCTGACAAGTCCCACACCGGACACAATTTAACAAATCGTGTTCAAGCTCTTTTACAAGTTTTGCAAGTTTTTTCATCTCTTACTAATTAACCATATTATATAGTTTTGTATTTAATCCAATAGGATTAATATATCTTTTTCACAAAAATCTCAAATTGAAATTTCTGTGAAGATCAGTCATCAAAAATTTCTGCTGAAATTGACAAATATACTGATCTGTGGTTAAACAAAACAAAAAAATAACACTTATATTGCCTTAAGGAGATTTTATTAAAATGACTGAAATTGTAACACAAACCCAACTTGATGATCTTAAACTTGCTGCAAAGGGTAAAGTAAGAGATATTTATGAGATAGATAATACATTATTAATGATAACTTCTGATAGATTGTCTGCTTTTGATGTGGTTTTACCTGACCCCATACCAGATAAAGGAAGTGTTTTGACCCAGATTTCTGTTTTCTGGTTTGAAAAATTTAAAGATATTGTAAATAATCATTTAATTAGTGCTGATGTTGATCAATATCCCGAACAATTAAAAAAATATTCTGACATCCTGGAAAATAGAAGTATGCTTGTAAAAAAGGCCGAGCCTCTACCAGTTGAATGTATTGTCAGAGGATATATAACAGGATCCGGATGGAAATCATATCAGGATGAAGGTCATGTTTGCGGCATTAAACTTCCAACCGGGTTAAAGGAATCTGAAAAACTTGCAGAACCATTATTCACACCTTCTTCCAAAGCAGAGGTTGGAGATCATGATATAAATATCAGTTTTGCTGATACTATTGACCTTATTGGTAAAGAAAAAGCTGAGAAACTCAGGGATTTAAGCCTTACCATTTATAATAAAGGGGCTGATATTGCGAATGAAAAAGGCATAATTATTGCGGACACTAAATTTGAATTCGGCATATTAGATAATGAAATCATCCTGATTGATGAAGTTCTAACACCTGATTCATCCCGATTCTGGCCAAAAGCTACATTTTCGCCTGGTAAATCACAAAAGAGTTTTGATAAACAAGCTGTCAGGGACTGGCTTACAAATTCCGGTTGGAACAAAAAAGCTCCCGGACCAAAACTGCCAGCAGAAATCATTCAAAACACTTCAGAAACCTATAAAGAAATTTTTAAACTTCTTACAGGAAAAGACCTCAATTAATGTTTGAAAAAGAGCAGTTGATTGATATTAACTTAATCGATTTTGATAATAATACATACAGAATCTCTTCAGATGTTTCTATCGCCAACCTTAAAAAATCCATTCAAAACAATGGTATGCTGAACCCGTGCCTGGTTAGAAAATCAAATGGCAGATTTATTGTTATTTCCGGGCATAAACGGATCATTGCAACTAAAGAGCTTTGCATTAACCAAGTTCCTGTAAAAATTGTTATAGAACAAGAAAATAAGGCAAAAACTGACCTTTTCTGTGCAAAATTATCTATTATTGAAAATGCATTTTCTCGGGAACTTAATCTGATGGAACAGGCAAGAGGAGTTTTTCTTTTGAGCGAATCTCTGACCAATGAAGAAATAGCAACTAACTCTTTATCAATTTTCAATTCAAGCCTTAATCCAAATATTGTTGAAAAATTGTTGAAAATTGTATCTCTGGATAAGCCAGTCCATGATCTGATTCTTTCAAAAAAGCTCTCAATTAACACTGCATTAAAATTAAAAAATTATGACACTCAAATATTTGATGCTTTTATTAACATTTTTAAAAAAGTAAGAATGGGGCAGAACAAACAATCCGAGATTATTGTTAACCTTTATGAGATTGCAAAACGAGACAATATCCCTTTATCAGAACTTGTCAATTCTAAAGAAATTTATAAAATAATTGATCATGCAAACCAGGATGAAAACTATAAAGGTAATCTTTTAAGGTCTTATCTTACAAATAAAAGATATCCCGAGCTTACAAAGACTTATGATGATCATAAAAAAGGCATTAAGGATTTAAAACTTGAACCAAAAATAAAGCTTAATCCTCCTTATAATTTTGAAGGAGAAAACTACTCGTTATCATTTGAGTTTAGAAATAAAAAAGAGTTTGAAAAACATATTCAAAAGCTTGTATCTGTATATAAAAGCAAAGCCTTTGAGAATCTTATTAAATGAAAATTAAAAAACTTTTTGCAGATAAAGAAACCGAATATTCAGAAGAAACCAAACTAATTCAAAAAAGAACCGACCTTGATCTTGAAATAGTTGTAAATGAAAATCAAATATTTGATTATATAAATTCATCTGATGATCCTATACAAAAGGGCAAAACCTGTTTATATATTACACAAAATCGTGGAGCTATAATCAAAGACTGCCCAGGTACCAGTTATTATACCTGCTGTGATTATACTATTCTTCATACGGGCACATTCTGTACAATGGACTGCTCATATTGCATCCTTCAGGCGTATTTCCACCCGCCTTTATTACGTTATTTTGTAGGGAAAGATAAAATTTCCGAAAGTCTTGATAATGTCTTTAGCCAGGATAAAATTTTCCGCATTGGAACTGGAGAATATACTGACAGTCTTATATGGGAAGAAATAAGCGACCAGCCATCTTTCCTTGTTAAAAAATTTGCAAACCAGAATAACTCCATCTTGGAATTAAAAACAAAAACTGTAAATATAGATTCTTTACAATCAATTGACCATAACGAAAAGACTGTTATTGCCTGGTCTTTAAACACGGAACGTATTATTAAATCAGAGGAAAGAAACACTTCAAGTTTAAAGGCAAGACTTAAAGCTGCAAAAAAATGTGAATCCTGGGGATATAAGCTTGCCTTTCATTTTGATCCTGTTGTTATTTATGATGGATGTATTGATGAGTACAAAAAGGTTATTAAAACAATTTTTGATTATGTATCACCAAAAAACATACTCTGGATAAGTATTGGGAGTTTCAGGTTTATGCCGCACTTAAAACCTTTAATTGAAAAAAGATTCCCTGATTCAACAATCTGTTATGGAGAATTTATCCTTGGACTTGATAATAAGATGCGTTACTTTAAGCCCCTTAGAATTCAAACCTATAAAGGCATTATTGATCAAATAAAAAAATACGCTCCGGAAGTTACAGCATACTTTTGTATGGAAGATAGAAAAGTATGGGAGGAATGTTTTGGTTTTTTTCCAAAAGAAGAAGGCGCATTAGGAAAAATACTTGATCAAAGTGCTATCGACCACTGTAAATTAAAGCCTGTTCCCTGAACATAGACTATCTTATAAATAAAGAAAGGGGAGAAGGGCAAAGTTCATCTATTACAGCAAGATCTTTGCTCGAGCAATAACCTTTTGATGTATATCCGTTTTCAAGCCCTTTTTGTGTAATTACCTGAAGATGTGTATGATAAAACCAATTCCCATTCTCATAAAAATCACCAATTAATGCAAATTGCTCACCTGCTTTAAAATTTTGCCACGAAGATGGGAGTTTACCTTTACATAAATGCCCGTATAAGCTGTAAAAAGTTTCAAAATATTCACTTTCGTGCATGAGCAGAACATAGCCTCCATAGTTGCCTTCACCTTCCTCATAACCAGTTTCTTTTATTGTAGAATCAAGGGGTGCATGCAAAGGAGTACCAAGAGGCACAATAATATCAAGGCCAAGATGAAAAAAACGTTTTTCTTCTACCATTTGAGGGCATCCAGACAATACTATTTCACGATTTTCAAGATAAGACGATACTCCCCAGGTAAATTTATCTTTCATTTGATTGTCTAAATATTTTTGAAAGCTTTTTTGATCCCTGACGTCGATAGTGTCAAAAATTTTACTGCGAACAGACATGTCCACTATTAAAGGATTGCCTGAGAGATCATTAAATAAAGGTTTTATTCTAATAAAGTCACTATATTTTATATATGGATATTTCATTTACGTTAATTCTTAAATTGGAAAACTGCTGGATTTTACAAACCCTGTGACAGGAACGATAAATTTGTTATTATCTATTTTAATATCCTCTGGTAATGAAAAACTTTGATCCATACTTTTAAAATAGGACATGTCATAACAGCCAAGTTCTATTCTAAGTTCATCATTATCATAAACAAATGATGATGTAAGACCATAATCAACCTCTCCAAGAGATGTTAAAATAATATATCGTGGTATTTCACGTCCACTGCCTTCTCTTCTGACTTTAGTTGCAATATTTATAACATCATAAGAATCTATTGGATTGGTTAAATTCCATTTCTTCTGTAAAGGCAGGCCTGCAATGTATAGATGATGAAACTCAATACCTGCCTGTCTGCATGAATATGCAAGGTCATGAATTTTTTCATCAGTATCATTAACACCACCTAATAATGGGCAGTTGCAGTAAACAGTTATGCCTTTATTATTAAGTTTACGAACTATTTCGGCATGATCTTTAGTTATTTCATCTGCACTGATAAACCATGTTTCTATTTCTACTCTTAAAGGATTGACAACAGTAAGTTTATTTAGATCTCCAAGTGTATTAATTACTGAACTTGTAAAGGCTTCAGGAGCAGAGTTAAACTTCATACTGCGAAGTCTTACTGAATTGACATGATTAAAATTCTGAAGTTTTTTAATAATTCTGCTTATATAATAAAGAGAATTAACTGCATCTTTTTCAGAGGAGATAACAACATCGGTAATCCGTTCATCAGAGTTAATATAATTCATTTCTTTGTCTTGAGCTGTAATATTAATTTCAACTCTGGTTTCATGAAGTCTGTGAAGATTATCAAGGCCCGTTTTAACAATTGACTGAGCAGTCTGTTTCTGATTTGCTAAGCCTGATCTTAATAGGTCGATATCTTCCTTTTTAACAGAAATGTTTTGTTTTGAAACCCTTTTAGGCCTTGAGCCAATGAGGTGCCTTTCTTCTCCTATTTTTGCCATATACTGAATGTCCAGCGTTCCTTCATCATTAACTCTAATGTTTGGGAGTTCGCTGGCAAGTGGTGCAAAATTTCTAAAATATTCAGGAGTGTATGGTGTTCTTATCCAGATGAAATCATCATTATCTTTTACTTTCTCAACTGCCCAGCCGCTGGTATACCAATCCATTTTCCCAATTGGTGTGGCAGTACATATTCGTGGTATAATACGATCTGAAAGATGTTCGCGAAGATATTTTGCAATATTGATCCCCTTTGAAAGCGGAGCCCAATAGATACTGTTGCCATGAATAGGACTGCATGGGATATAAATATAATGGAGTTCTGCTCCAGCCCCCCTTAAAAGACTGAACAATCTGACAAGTTCAGGACCAGTATCATTACAATCATTTAAAAATGGAGTTTGAATATAAACAGGAATTCCTGATTTAACAAAATCTGAAATAAGATCCAGGCTTTGCGGAGAAATCTCATCAGGATGAATAAAATGAGTTGCGATCTCCATTCTTTTTCCAACTCGCTGGAGTTCAAGATTTTTTTGTTTAAAATATTTTAAATAAGAAGAATTGTTTTTCAAAAAAAGTTCAGGATAATAGGAAACAGAACGAGTGGCCAAACGAAGAGTTTGGACATGATCTATCTTCATAAGCCCATCAATAGCCTCAGCCATATTATTTTTATTTAAAAAGGGGTCGCCGCCTGTTACCACAATTTCTTTAATCAAAGGAGAATTTTTTACATGTTCAACAGCTGATTTTACATCATTTACTGTTGGATTTTTTTCATTTCTGGAATCTTTATGTTTTCTAAAACAGAATCTGCAATAAACAGGACAGGTCATATTTAGTAAAAAAATGACCCGGTTCTGATACATCTGTTCGAGAAGACCTTCATGGAACTGACCTATCCACGTATTTGTATGCCCGATGGAATCAAGTTCTTCTACAAAAGGCATATATTGATATGCAACGCTTTCTGAAACCATCATCTGGCGAATAGTATGTTTTGAAACTCTTACAGGGAATTTTTCCATTACCTGTTGAATATCCGCACAATCTTTGTCTGGAATATCAAGATTTGTGTTTTGTACAAGCTGTTCAGTGTTTTTAATTGAAACATAACCATGACCTGGAATTAATATCTCAAGAATAGCTACAAGCAGAAGATGGGGAAGGGTAATTTTATTTATAACAATTTTCTTTTTATTTGATTGACTGAGACTTTCTAAAACTTTGGTAATAAATCCTTCCGGATCATCTTTATAGCCAGAAATTTTTAAAAGATTTGATAACCTTGATACACCATCTCCTTTACCAATTATTTTATAGAATTCTTTCCCAATAAGTGTCTTTTCACCATAGATATCGAAAAATTCAACTATACCATCTACAATGGCCTCGAGGCTAACCTCAATTTCATGCCCTGAATTCTGCAAAATTACTTTTATTAGTTTATCTTTTATTATTTTATTTTCAGTTCCCATTATAATACTCCTTCTGACAAATTTTTCTGTGTTAGAATTAATTATTAAGCTTTATATAAATAGTAGACTATGTCTTTTGAAAATTTATATTCAAACAATTTGCCAAGCATAGCATCTTCATTGCCAGGTTCAATTTGAATAACAAGATATTCACGACGTAACTTCTTGTCTAAAATCTGTTCCCATACAAATTTTTCTTTTCTAAGATATTTATAAACAAGATTCTTATTTGAAAAAATAGAATCAGTTTCTTTTTTTAAATTATTTTCAAAAACAATATAACTTTTTGCAGGATCAAGGTTCTTTTTTATCCAGTCAAAGTTCTTTTCTTTTATGTCATTGCTTTTAAATGATCTCAAATTGGTCCTCGTTTAATCTTTATTGTACATAACTTTCCCGTTGATTTAAGTCTCAAATTAATTTTTATATTCGCAATTTACTTTATTTTTGTATTTAAATTGCCAGTAATCTGCAATGGTAAGGATCGACTTTCATACAAACCTCTTCACCACGCTTAAACGGTGAACGCTTAACAAAGCTTATTGCATGTAAAACCTGTTTATTTTCAAGTTCTACAAAATAACTGACTTCCCCGCCCATATAGCTTCGATCAACTATTTTACCAAAAAAGCAATTCATGTTTTTTTCTTCTTTATACTCATTTTTGTAGCTGAGAATAATTTTTTGTGCTCTTATAACCATTTCAGCCTTATCGCCTTTATTAAAATCTACAGCAGGGGTGGCAAGATATTCATTGCCATCATTAAGTGTTACTTTTACATACAAATCCTTTTCATCATCAACTATTGCATTTATGAAATTTGAGTGGCCTAAAAAATCAGCCACAAAATGATTTTTTGAATTATTATATACTTCTTCAGGGTTCCCTTCTTGTTGAAGGATGCCGTCTTTCATGACTACAACTTTATCTGACATTGAAAGGGCTTCACGTTGATCATGTGTTACAAAAATAGTGGTTACGCCAAGATTCTGTTGAAGATTATCAATTTCACGTCTCATATCTTCTCTGAGGTTTTCATCTAACGCAGATAGGGGTTCGTCCATTAAAAGGACGTCAGGCTCTATTACTATTGCCCTTGCTAGAGCAATACGCTGCTGTTGTCCACCTGAAAGCTGAGAAGGCATTCTGTCTTCTACTCCGGGAAGCCTGACCATTTCCAAAGCATTAAGAACTTTTTCTCTCATCTCATCTTTAGAAACTCCTCTGTATTTCAGCCCAAAAGCAACATTATCTAAAATAGTTTTATGGGGAAACAGAGCATAGTTTTGAAATATCATACCCAGATTTCTTTTGTGAATAGGTGTATCATTTATTCGTTTTCCTTTTACAAGGATATCGCCTTCTGTCGGGTCTTCAAGGCCTGCAAGCATCCTTAAAAGAGTAGTCTTGCCGCACCCTGACGGGCCTAAAAGGGTTACTAAAGATCCTTCAGGAATTTTAAGATCCATTTTTTCAACTGCTGTTACATTCCCAAATCGTTTAACAATGCCTTTGAATTCAACAAATGCAGAATCTTTTTTATCATTCAAAATGTTCACTCCATTCTATTGTTTGTTTGACAATTGAGGAACTCTTAAATATTTGAGTTCCTCAATTGGATTATTAAAAATTATTTAGGAAAATTATGCACCAGCTTTAATTCTATCCCATTTTTCTGCCCATTCTATTTGATGACTGTTCCAATATCCTGGGTCAGCAAATAGGTACCCGTCAAGGGTTCCAGCAGGATCATATGCTGGAAGTTTTTTAATTTCATCTGGCATTGAAATTTTAGTAGGATCAAGACTTGGAGGATAGCCCATACCTATGGAAACTGCTATTGCAGCATCAGGGTCAAGCATAAAGTTGAGTAGTTTTTGAGCCACGTCAAGATCTGTTCCCTTAAGTACATACATGTATTCCATCCAGGAATAAGTACCTTTTGGTGC
>JAIOSM010000424.1 GCA_021107575.1 Desulfobacteraceae bacterium
ATGTTTTTTGACCGGGTGACTGATATTTCTATGGAAGATGAAAACGGGAAATATCAACCACTTGACTATTCAGATGCCAACAATAGGCTTTACAAGGTGGCAAGCAACATCTATAACGCTACTTTTCTGAAAGTAATTGGCGGTTTCACTAACAATATCCTGACTATCGTTCCCAAGGACAGAAAGGGTAACCCCATAGAAGAGTTTACCACAGTAAGGGTTGATGGGGATAGAGACAAAGAGGGTATCCAGGAGATAAAAGACTGGACAGCTCTTATGGGATATGTCCAGAGTTTTAAAGATACAGACAGTGATGGTATACCGGAGATACCTGAGAAGTACAGGCATTCTGAAGGGCGACAAACCAAGGATACAAGTCTTAACCCCTACAAGTTGCTTGCAGGCGGCAACTACCTCACCTGGATCGCTTTTGCCGCTATTATGTTAGGTCTGGCACTGGTTGTACTGATAATCTATGTGCCGATAAGAATAATAAAAAAAAAGAAAAAACCTTTACTGACATAGAGAGGAGATTATGAATTATTTTTTTACTCTGATTATGTGTATGGCATTCTTCATTGGTGGATGCGGTAATACTGATAATCAGCACCAGGCATTTCCTGAAAAAACAAATATTGATCTTCAGGGACACCGGGGGGCGAGAGGACTTTACCCGGAAAATACCATTTCTGCCTTTCAATATGCCATTGAACAGAAAATGACGACTCTGGAGCTGGACACGAACTTAACTAAAGATGGAAATTTAATTGTTTACCACGATTCAAGCATAAATCCGAATTTATGCTTAGATTCTAAAGGGAATCCTGCCCAATCAACACGTATTCTCGATATGACTCTTGAGGATCTAAAAAAACTTGATTGCGGGAGTCTAATCAATGAAAAATTCCCTGAACAGACTTTAGTCCCCGGTACAAGACTGATTTCACTTTCTGAATTTTTCGATTTTGCAAAACAATATGAAGCCGAGCATCCTGATATACCCAAGCTCCGCTTTAATGTAGAAACAAAATTTGAATCTGAGCCCGGTCAGGAGTATTTGGAAAAATTTGCAATGACCATGGTGAAATTGATTGAAGATGCTGATGTAGTGGATAGAACTACGGTGCAATCTTTTGCACTTGAAGTACTTCCTCTGATCAAAAAAAGAAATCCAAAGTTGAAAACCTCTGCACTGTTTCAACCAACTCGTGTTCAGGGGTTGTTGATGATGATTGGCCTTAACAGTATTCGCACTAAAATCATTGAAAAAGCAGAAAAAGTCAAGGCTGACATAATCTCACCTTATCATCTTTATGCTAACCTTTTTTTCATTCAAACCTGCCATAAAAAAAACATCCAGGTTATTCCATGGACAGTGAATGAAAAAAAGAAAATACTGACACTCCTCAACAATGGCGTAGATGGCATCATCTCGGATTATCCGAATCGACTTTTCGCTGTCTATCAGGAGTGGCTTAATCCAAAACAAAAGGAATAATCAGAGATATGCAAATTTATCATGGTAAAATACTGTCTTTGGATAAAGAGAACAATGTTTATAATTATCTTGTTGAGGATAAAGGACGAATCATCTATTTGGGGAATTCTCTACCAGTAGAATATCCAAAGAATAACTCATTAGTAGAATTAGGGAGTCGTGCTTTACTGCCCTCTTTTGGGGACGGGCACATGCATTTCTCAAACTGGGCACTGATTGCTGTCTCTTATTTTGATGTGAGAGAGGCGAGGGATATTCGGGAAATCCAGGAAATTATCAAAAAATATATAGCCCAGCATAAAAAATTAAAAGCGATTATCGCCTTTGGAGTGTCTAAACATAGTGTTAAAGAAAAACGGTTGATTGTAAGACAGGAACTGGATGAGGTCTGCCCTGATATGCCATTGATTATTTTCTGTTATGATGGCCACTCAGCAGTTTTTAATACAAAAATGATGGAAAAGTTTCCAGACAAGGTCAAGAATTTACGGGGTTTTCAAGAGGATAACGGTCATTTGTTTAATGAAGCATATCAGGCTGGAACTGACTATGCAGCATCCATGGTTCCCCCTCTTGACCTAGTAAAAAGTATAGTAAAAAGCTTTGACCTGTTAGCAGAAAAAGGGATCGGGTTAATTCACGCAACAGAAGGGATCGGGTTTCCAAAAGATCTAGATATTACGCTGGTTAGTTTGATTGCAAAAGCCAGGACAAAGAAAAATCAATTTCAAACACGATTATTTTTTCAAACCATGGAAGTAGAAAAGGTGCTAAAGCGCAAACTGCCCCGTATTGGCGGATGTTTTGCCACAGCTCTTGATGGGTGCTTTGGAGCCTGTGATGCTGCATTACATGAGCCATACCAGAATGACCAGAATAATAATGGCATTTTTTTCCAAAGTGAAAAAGAAGTGTTTGAATTTGCTAAAAAAGCAAATCGTGCTGGTTTGCAGATTGAAATGCATGCTATTGGAGACGCTGCTGTTTCCCGGGCAGTAAAAGCAATTGAAGCAGCCCTGCTGGATCATCCAAGAGAAGATCACAGGCATACGATCATTCACGCCTGCCTGATTCTTCCTGAGGATTTGAAAAAAATTGCCGAATTAGGAATTGGACTGACAATTCAACCCGGATTTCTTATCAGCCCCTTAGAACCTGTGGAATACTTAAATGAAATTCTTGGCTCTCGTGTCAAAAAGAGCTCACCCTTGCAATCTATTTTAAATGCAGGAATACATCTCAGCGGTGGTTCTGATGCCCCTGTAACCCATCCTGATCCTATTGAGGGGATTTATGGGGCCTGCAATCATCCTTATGATCCGGATCAGTCTATTTCAATTACAGATGCTTTAAAAATGTATACATATGAAGTGGCCTGGACCTCTTTTGATGAAAAAGAACGCGGCAGCTTAGAAAAAGGCAAAATAGCTGACATGGTCATTTTGAACCAGGATCCCTTAAAACTTAAACCTGAAGATCTCCGTTCCTTAAAGGTGGAAAAATTACTTTTAAGCGGAAAAGAATATGAGGCTGGTATGGGAATCATAGGAATGCTATGGAATAGTTTTACAGGGAAAAAGGAGAAAATTTAAAAAAAGAACCAGGACAGTAAAATCTTCGTTTAAATACACCTTCAGGCCTTTGAATAATGCTTTAGGGAGTAGGACAATCATGAAATACTGGAAAGCACTAACACTGATTGCTTTGATTCTTGTTTACATTATTGCCACAAAATCGTTAAACCCGAAACTGGAAATTGAGGAAAGCATTGAAATAAATGCGCCTGATGAAAAAATATGGGATATCATAAGCAATTTTGGCACCTATCCGGATTGGAACACATACATCAAATACATAGAGGGTGATCTTAAGCCGGGGAAAAGTCTGTATGTCGAGACTGAAAATATGAATGCCAACCACGCCAAATATCATGCCATAGTAACAAAAGTAGTTGAAAATAGAGAGCTGTCCTGGGAGGGAAGACTGCTTATGTCTGGTATCTACGATTCCGAGCGATCTTTTGTAATAACCTCGCTGTCTGAAAGTCGTTCTATATTCACTTTCCGGGGAAATTATACAGGGCTTCTTGTCCCCCTATTCCGGGCACTTGTCAGAAAGGGTGAAGCCTCTGATTATAAACGGATGAATAAAGCGCTCAAAGTTCGGGCAGAGAAGCTCAGTGATCAGGCCGGGCAAGGATAGGTGTAAAAAAAATGATGGGTGGGGAGCAAAAAGCGCAATATCTGTTAGAATGCTGGAAAGACATTATCGACACTATTGTACATTTTGAGTATGACTGTAGTTTTGAATGGCGCGGGGAAACAGATGGCAGTCATGACTCCTATCTGGAAGATATAAATCTGTATCAGAAAAAAGCAGAAGATGTATTGCGACGGGCTCTGAATGTTGACGGCATTGATAAAGATATGCTCATTGAAAAAGCCCGTGAAGAATGCAGGAAAAGAGAAGAAGAAGATGGCTGGGGCTCTGCCCGGTGCTGGGATATAATCAACAATGTAATTTAGAAAAAAAGGTTGCATTCAAAATGTCTGATATCGAAAATGCCATCAGATTGGCCTTGAAGGTTCATAGCGGGCAGAAAGATAAAGCCGGCGCTCCTTATATTCTGCATCCTTTGAGAGTCATGCTTTCAATGGAGCATGATACGGAACAACAAGTTGCAATGCTACATGATGTTGTGGAAGACGGAGATATAACCAGTGACATGCTTCGATCTGAAGGATTCTCTGAAGAGGTGTGCCTGGCTGTAGCAGCTTTGACAAAAACATCTGGTGAATCTTACAACGAATATCTGAGCCGCCTGGAGATCAATCCGATTGCGCGGAAAGTGAAGATGGCTGATCTTAATGATAACCTTAATCTGAAGCGAATAAAAAACCCTGGCAAGAAAGACAGGGAACGAATAATCAAATACAGAAAGGCATTGGAGTTTCTTAACGAAGATAAAAGATATAAGGTCTATGTGGATGAAAACTCCCACTACAAAGACAGCAACCATCGATATCTTAAAGGTCATTATATCGATTTTCAGACTGCTGTTAATGTATGTAAAAAAATTGTAGATGATTTTTTGACAAATGCTTATGATAGCAGCAAACCCGGGGATCAACTATGGAATGAATATTCCAGCTGGGGTGAAGATCCATTCATCATTGTACCTGAAGGAAAAGACAACCCCGGTTTCTCAGCATGGAATTATGCAAAGAATCGAATTAAAGAAATAATCGAAAAAGCATAATCTTGAAAAAGTATTTAAAACAGAGTTCAAAAAACAGCATACTTCTACTGGTACAACCGTAGGTTCTGAGTTAAAATCACTCCGGCAAAGACCATAATAGAGGCCATATATTGAACTGAGGAAAACCGTTCTCCTAAAACCGCGGCACTCATGGCCAGGCTGAATACCGGAATCAGGTTTATAAATGCTGTGGCCTGGCTGGCAGGGATTTTGCTGACTCCGTAGTTATAAAATCCATAGGCGCCTAAGGTAACTGCGCTGCCTAAGTAGAGAATGGCAAGAACAGGGACAGGCTCTACCTGGACAGGGAGTTGGACGCCCGGCAGAAACAGGATTGGAAAAAAGAAAATTGCTCCGGCAAAGGCCTGGAGAAATGTAAGAAAAAGAGGAGTATAGTGACTGGTTAATTTCTTTAAAGAAAGGGCATATCCCGAGGCACATACCATGGCCATAAATTCCAGAAAATTTCCCAGCAGGGGATTCGGACCATGGTGGGAAGGATTTGATGCAAAGCTCAGCCATAGGGCTCCCATGACGGCAATAATAAATCCAAGATAGGTTTTTCGGGTCAGTTCTTCCTTTAAAAAAAACCCGGCACCAATTGCAACCATAAGAGGCATCATGCTTGTGATCATTCCGGCCTGGGCTGCCGAGGTATAGACTAGGGCTTTGGCCTCAAAAATAAAATAGAGACAGGGTTCACAAATCACCATAAACACTATATATTTAATATCTTTCTTCCGAAATTGGATGTTTTTGAAAACAAAAGGGAAAAAGACAGCCAAAAGGCTTGCCACAGCCATTCGTCCAAAGATGACCACCATGGGGTCATAGAGGCTAAAGGCAAGTTTTAAAGCTACAAAAGTACTGGCCCAAAGCACCATGGCAAGGACCAGGCAGATATATGGTAACAAGGGATTTG
The DNA here is from genome assembly GCA_021107575.1 of Desulfobacteraceae bacterium. Taxonomy (GTDB): domain Bacteria; phylum Desulfobacterota; class Desulfobacteria; order Desulfobacterales; family Desulfobacteraceae; genus JAIOSM01. The sequence continues at coordinate 5,680 of JAIOSM010000424.1, forward strand.
ATTTATTCACAGTTTATCCTTGATTGTTAAACTTAAAACAGTCTTAATACCATTTTTTCAGGATACTTGAAACCCTGATATTTTTTTTAGTTTAGAGGTAAAATGAAAATAGGCATACCAAGCGACAGGCCGGACTTGAACGGCCTAGTGGAAAACAAGCTGGGCAACGCTGCCCATCTGCTGGTGATTGAAACCGATGACATGTCCTTTAAGGTTATGGATGGACCGTCAGGCTCGGCAGGAGCCGGCTCTGGTGTGCATGCTGTGTCTTTGATTGTGGAAATGGGAGCAAAGG
>JAIOSM010000062.1 GCA_021107575.1 Desulfobacteraceae bacterium
AAAGCTTGCTGATATATATATGCAGCAATAATGGAGAGTGCAATTGACTTAAGGTCTTGCTTGCTAAATAAATTGCCTACACCTTGATATATTGTCTTTATCTTTGCTTTGAAGCTCCCGGGGCCTAAGGCCTCAACTACGACTTCAACCTCATATCCTGGATTAACATAAGAATTCGCCTCTTTTGCTGCATCTGCGATAGAAACTATGGATGTCGCAAGCGTGTAGGCATTGATTCTTTTAAATTCACTCCCAAAATGTATAACAAAAGTTTCCTCAAATTCACTAATATCGATAAAATTCATACTTTTTTCCATTTAAAGCTGAGTGGCGCGTATAGAGACTTTGTCGCGCCAACGCCGGAAAAATTGTCCGCGCCCACTCAAGCTCCTGGTTGGGCCAGTTAAATTTTCCAGACTTTATTATATGCAATGGACGCAAACTTTTCGGTTCTTTCCTCAATAACCTCTACTGCCATTTCTTCATCAAGGTCGTAAATATCTGGGAAAAGATCGTAACCTTTTTGCAGAAAAATTTTCTTTTTTTCTTTAAATGGTTTGTTTGTTAACTTTTCATTAAGTTCTTCTGAAACGAGCACAAGATTTCCGATTTGACCTATAATTTCATCTGTGTACTTATCAACACCTATCATGCTTTGAGGTACCAAATGCTCAATAGTCATATGATCAAAATCGATTGCAATATCATTCTTGTTTTCTTTTGCGAAACAAACTAACGTGTATTTCATTAAGCTTCTTTGCTTTGTGATGTTTTCGGTATATACTATTTCTGGAAACAAAGCGTTCACTTCGTTTTCTGAAGGTATCCTTGTGCGTAGCTTGTCCTTCAGGTCTCTTATAACATCAACAGCGGCATGAGTATCAGAAGCTTCGAAGAGTCGTCTGCCTAACGAAGCATACATGCTTGATATGCCACCGGATGAACGTTGTGATGTAACCGCAGTAAAAAGAAAATGAAACTTTTCAATAGCTATCAGAGCACCTTTCAAATGTTTTTTCTTGATTTTTCCTTCCTTGTACTCCCTTACTATCGATAAAACACAGGGGGTTTGCTGCTTAACACGAAAAAGCATCAATGCTTGTAATGATTCTTCTATTCTCTTCTCCTGTTTACTCCATTTGCCATAGGATGTTTCGTGAATTGACCGATAAGTATTGGCATCTCTCAAAAGAGAATCGAGGAAGTCTTTTGCTTTTGTTTTTGTGACTTTTTTTCTTAGGACTTTGAAAAGTTTTTTTGCAGGTAAATAGTCGAACTTTGACAACCAAAAATAATGAATAAAGGTGTCAGAATCTAAATCAACAGAAGATTGTTGAATTGTAGAGATTGTTTTTTCCCATTTGATTTTAGGTTGATCAACAGAGGCACTTTTGGCCTTTAAATGTTTTGAAAGATGGTTTTTGACTAAATCAGTAAGGTTTAAATCTTTGCCCCTAGTATTAAGAATTTCAAAGATTATGTAGGCATCATCTTCGTCTTCAAGTCTAATAAAAATTAATTTTAGATCTAATAAGGAATCCCTAATATTGATCAACTTTTCCTTTATTTGTTCTGGTTCCTGCTCTTCAGGGATAGTGGTATTGACTTTAATGCTCTTTATAATTCCTTCGATGAGTTTTTGCAGCTGTGTAAAAGCTCTCTGCAAATTTTGTTCTTCTTTTAAAGGGGTTATGCGGATATCAGGTTTACCCCATTTTTGAATATGATCTTGAAAAAAGGGATATGAAGACTCCGGTGTCAATATAAATTCTGGTTTATTATCAATATTCCTTCTTTCTATTACACCATGTATACCCTCGGCAGAATCTTTAAAGCCATAATCGTCAAGGGTATTTCGCAAGACACATAGTAATATGGTAATGGTTGTTAATCGTTGTTGTCCGTCGACAAGGCCATAAGTTTGATTTCCTGATTTAAAAACAACCATTGAACCAATGAAATAATCCAAAGGACTGTCTCGAATAATATCGTCCCAAAACTCCTGAATATTATCTCTTTCCCACGAATAAGGTCGCTGAAACCGTGGTATTTTGTAATAACCGGAAGACAATAGAGTTCGTATGTCTTGGTCTGATGATTCAATTTTCATTTAAACTCCTCTATTCTGGTGGCCCAACCAGTTATTATATAGTTTCTGACTATTACCAAAGATTTCTTGCCAGCTGTGTAACTTAAGATTCAGACAGTTCTAATGCAGATAGGGTTTGTATATCACAAATTTTATAGGGTTTCAATTTGTTATGTATAGTAGCCATACCGACAAATTGAGGGGGGCGGAAAACGCGAACCTACAGCCTATTTCAAAGCCCCAAAATATCATCAAGTGATGCCGGACAAAAAAGCCGAGGCCTTTCCCGGTCCCTCTCCTAATGAATTGTTAAAATGACCTTATCAGATTGGCATTATCCTGCCTTTAAATCTTTTTTTAGTCTGTTAAAGGCATTTTTATATGCTTCATCATGTTCCCAGTTACTAAAATCACCAATATGCCTACTTTTTCTAACATCTGTGGCCCATGATTGATTTGTGTTCATCACGGAATTATCTATACGAATTGGGAAAAATAGAGTTTTCTTTTGTTTTCTCTCTTCTTCGAAAGCCGTCTCAACTTCTTTTTCAACCCAAACACTTTTTAATGAATTCTCTGAAAAAACGATAAGTAACTTATCATGTTTGCGTATTGAATCATCTATAACCTGCCTGAACTTATCACCTATCTTAATATCTTCAGGTGCGTACCAACAACGCACCGCTGCTTTCATAAGATCTCTACGTAACTTTTTAACAAAAATGGCATCTTCATTTGAATAGCTTATAAAACAAGAAAAATAGGACACATGAGAATCTTTATATTTTTCCATATTTTTTAGAGGTAGGCCTGCTCCTATGAGAAAATAGTCTGGAATTTCCCCCTTCGAATTGTAAAAGGTGTGTAAATCAATAAAAGATGGAAAATCATGTTTGACTGACTCAAGGCCTTCTACTGAACTTAAATCCACATTGCCAAAAGTGGTCCATCCAAATGTTACATTGTACATTTTGGCATGATCTAAGTTTGTATTTGTTAGTATTGACTCTCTTAGAGTAGCTTCTGATAAATTTGCCTTCCTTAAATTAGCCCTCATAAAATTTGCTGCTATACAAAAAGCTTTTTCTAAGTTAGCATTAGATAAATCAACCCCAATTAGATTGCTATAGTATAGGTTTGATTCAGAAAGATTTGCATTATGCAACGAAGCCCCATTGAAATCTGTTTTTAATAAATTGTATTTTGAAAGATCCCAGTCTGAAAGGAAGGCATTTCTGAGATCTGGCCTAATTAATGGATTTATCTTTCTCCATTTATTCCAAGCATCCATACCAGACTCTAAAATTTCAACATGATTTTGATCGGCCATTATAAAATGGTATCTCTTTTATATAAAGGGATTTTGCCGCTTCCTCATCTGATGGAAAAAAAGGAGCGCCAGGTTCAGCATGCAGAAAAAAATCTCCATACAACACTCCGCATTTGGGGCAAGTATTTGCAAAATCAGA
>JAIOSM010000200.1 GCA_021107575.1 Desulfobacteraceae bacterium
AGCCTTTACGAACTGATGAAATAGCAGAACAAATACAAGCTGCAAGAAGAGAATCCAGAGAGCCCTGTAGAGAAGCCATCAGGTAAGTCATCTGTAATCTATCTTACTTTTTAACAATGATAATTATTTGACATAGCCTTCTTTTTTTGTTAATTCCTTACAGCACGATTAATTAAAAGGTAACTTTATAGCAACCAGAATGGTAAATATAATGTTTGGTGTGGATATTAATTATAGATGAAAAGTTTTACCCATAAACCTGCTTATTTAATCCAATTTTTCCCTTCATACCTTTTCCCGGCATGCCTGAGCGGGTTTGTGTCAGCACTTGCATTTCCCGGGGTCAATTTTTATGCCCTCGCATTTATTGGGCTAGTTCCCCTCCTTGTTAATATAGAGAAGTTGAATAAAAAAGAAAGATTTTTTGCCGGATTGCTCGCCGGATTTGTCCATTATCTGACATTGATACATTGGTTCCTTACCACTATGCATACATATGGCAATCTTAATATAATGATAGCTATTTCTGCATTAATATTGATGTGTTTATATTTTGCTCTTTATTTTGCATTTTTTTCTTTAATAATTGGATCATTCAAGTATAACTCTTTGTTTATGCCTTTTTTTGCAGCAAGCTTATGGGTGGCTCTCGAGTATTTACGTACTTATCTTTTCACAGGGTTCCCATGGTGTATTACAGGTTATAGTCAATATCTAAATAACAATTTTATTCAGATTGCAGATATTACAGGTGTATATGGCATATCATTTTTTATACTGCTGATTAATGCATTTGCAGCTTTGATTGTAATAAATTTTAAAAAAAATAACAAAAAAGTATTGGTGTCCGGATTCTATATTCTTATAGTTTTTATTGCAGTCTTTTCTTACGGAATAAGCAGGAACAATAAAATTGATACATATACAGCAAGTGCTGATTACACAAAAATAGCCGTTGTACAGGGCAATATCAGGCAGGATATAAAATGGGATGCGGGGTATGTAAGTAATACATTAAATAAATATTCTGTTTTGTCTGAAAAGGTTTCTCAAGAAAACCCTGATCTTATTGTCTGGCCTGAAACAGCGCTGCCTTTTTATTATGGTTTTTCAAAAAAGCTTTCTGACAAGGTTGATGTTTGTGTGAGAAAGGCAAAAACAAGTTTTTTGATTGGAAGCCCTGCATTTAAAAGGGAAGATACTAAATTAAAGTATTATAACAGAGCATACATGCTTAACAAGTTCAGCGTAGAAACAGGGAAGTATGATAAGATTCACCTTGTCCCATTTGGTGAGTATGTTCCTTTGGGTGACTACCTTTCTTTTCTTGGAAAATTAACAGCCCAGGCAGGTGATTTTACTGCGGGAGAAGATGATACTCAGCCTCTTGATTTTGGCGCTGGTGATGCAGGAATCCTTATATGTTTTGAAATCATTTTTCCAACCCTCTCACGAAATTTTGTTAAAAAAGGTGCGGATATTTTGTTGACCATTACTAACGATGCATGGTTTGGACGTTCTTCAGCAGCTGAACAGCATTTTTCCATGGCAGTGTTCAGGGCAATTGAGAATAGAAGAAGCCTTGCAAGAGCTGCGAATACCGGAATAAGCGGTTTTGTGAGTCCAAATGGAAAAATTTATGAAAAATCTGAGGTTTTTGTTGAGGGAAGCCTTGTTCATGATTTGCCGGTATTAAAAATAAAAAGTTTTTATACAATTTTTGGAGATGTTTTTGCTTTTTTTTGCAGTATTGCAATTATTATCAGCTTTGTGGTAAATAGAATGTTAATTTTGAGGCTTGAAAAAAAGACCTTGGATTAATATAAAAATAGGAAATATCGAATATGTCTTCAGAACAAAAACAAAAGATAGACGATTTTTATGTAACAATAGGCAAGCTCAAGGAGTATCTTTGACCTTCCTGTAAAAGAAAAACGATTAAAAGAACTTGAATATTTTATAGCAAAAGAAGATTTCTGGGATGATCAGGACAAGGCCACCAACCTTCTAAAAGAACGCACTAAAATCGCAGAACTTATAGATGAATGTGAAAACATTTTTAAAGAGATTGAGGATGCTGATATTCTCCTTGAGTTGGCAGGCGAAGAATCCGATGAAGAGTCGTTTATGGAAGCTTCAAAACAGATTGTATCTCTTGAAAAAAAGATTAAGCAATTTTCTATTAATATTACTTTGGATGGAGAGGATGATACAAGTGATGCCCTTGTTTCTATCAATGCCGGAGCCGGGGGTACAGATTCTCAGGATTGGGCGGAGATGCTGTTCAGGATGTATTCAAGATGGGTTGATAAAAGAGGCTTTGGCTTTCAGGTAATAGATTATCAACCAGGTGACGAAGCAGGTATTAAAGGTGTTACCTTTAGAGTTGCAGGAAATAATTGTTATGGATTTTTAAAGGTTGAGTCAGGGGTACATCGTCTTGTGAGAATTTCACCTTATAATGCCAGCGGGAAAAGGCATACATCATTTGCCTCGGTTTTTGTCTGTCCTGAGATTAAGGATGAGATCATAATAGATATTGATGAATCAGATTTGAGAATTGATGTCTACAGGGCAAGCGGTGCTGGTGGTCAACACGTAAACAAGACAAGCAGCGCTGTAAGAATAACGCATCTCCCCACAGGCGTAGTGGCGCAATGTCAACAAGAACCTTCCCAGCACAGGAATAAAGAGATTGCAATGAAAGTCCTTAAATCAAGGCTTTATCAGATTGAAAAAGATAAGCAGGACAAAAAAATGCAGGATTTACACGATGGGAAGGATGATATCGCCTGGGGGAGCCAGATTAGATCATATGTCCTCCACCCGTACCGGCTGATTAAAGATCATAGAACAAATATTGAGACAGGTGATGTGGACAGAGTGCTAGACGGTGATATTGATCGGTTTATTGAAGGATTTTTGCTTTCAGAGTAAATACTATTGCATAATTACTCTCTTTTGCCTGGTTGCTGCATCAGTTGAAAAGTTTTGAAAGTTTACTGATCTGGTCAGAAGAAATTTCCTTTCGTTGTGTTGCAATCTCAAGGGTGTATTTCCCCATTATTTTATAAAGTAAAGAAAATTCAGGCATGTCCTTTTTAATGGCATTTATATGACTTGAAACTATATCTGAATCTCCCCTTGCTACAGGGCCTGTAAGAGCATTAACGGAGCCTTTGTTCTTAATATTGTTTAAAGTTCCCATGATCAAAGGTTCAAGTATTTCATAGGCTTTTTCTTCAGAAAGATCTGCCTTTTGTAAAAGATTTATGGCAAAATTTTCAATGGTCACAAGGCAATTGGAAGCAACAACTGCTGCGGCATGGTAAAGCATTTTTGCGTTTGTAGGGAGGGTAAAAGAATTTGCATTCAATGCTGTTACGATTTTTTCCCCGACTCTCACAGCACCCTCTGTGCCCTCCACAGAGATATTAATACCGCTGAACGGTGATGCCTGGCCTTTTTCATAGGGTGTAAAGCTTTGGAGAGGATGGATTGAGCCAATATTTATATCTGACTGTTTCGGGTCAGATTGCTGTGCCGAGGCAAGGATTTCAGATGAGAGAGCGCCACTTAAATGGAACACAGAAATATTGTTTTTAAATCCGTTTTTTGATGCAATATCAGAGCAAACGTTTTCAATGGTATCATCAGGAGTGGTAATAAAAAGAATGTCGGTGTTCTGGCAGGCCTGCACAGCTGTATCAAAAATAAGGCCTGCATTGTTGACAGCTTTTTGTGCCTTTAGTGCAGAAGCTCTTGTTTTACTGAAAAAACCTGCGGGGACAAACCCTGCTTTTGTAAGGTAAACAGCAAGATTTGTCCCGGTTCGACCACATCCGATTATGGAAAATTTCATTTTTTATTTATACTCGTATTCTTTTGAAGGAAATGTCCCCTCTTTTACTTCTTTTGAATACTGACTCAGCCCTTTTGTAATATCAGTATATAGATCAGCATATTTTTTTACGAACTTTGGGACTTTTTTATAATTGACTCCAAGCATATCCGGAAGAACAAGTATCTGTCCGTCACACTCAAGCCCTGCGCCAATTCCAATCGTTGGTATCTGAAGCTGGGCTGTAATTTTTTTAGAAATATCAGAGGGTATACCTTCAAGCACAACAGAAAATGCACCGGCATCTTCAATCCTTTTTGCATCCTCAAGCAGTCTGTCTTCATCACGTTGGACTTTAAATCCTCCCATCTGATGTACTGATTGAGGTGTCAAGCCTATATGGGCCTGGACAGGTATACCTGTTTTTACAAGTTTTTCAATGACATTTGCAACAGCAACACCACCTTCAAGTTTTACAGCACTGGCGCCAGCTTCCTTTAAAAATCTTCCGGCATTTTTTAAAGCTTCATCAATGGAGCCCTGGTAGGACATGAAAGGCATATCGCCAATAACCATGGCATATTTGCATGCTCTTGCTACAATTTCAGTATGATAAATGCTTTCATCCATTGTAACCGGCAAAGTGGTTGCCTTGCCCTGAACAACCATTCCAAGAGAATCCCCAACCAGAATCATTTCAATACCTGCCTGGTCCACCATTTGTGCAAATAAGTAGTCGTAAGCAGTCAGGGCAGTTATCTTTTCTCCATCTTCTTTCATTTTAATAAGTTTGCTTGTTGTAATAGCAGATTGCATTTATTTATTTCCTTTATGTTTTCATTTGTATCCAAATAAGTTAAATTCAAATTATTTACTGAATATCATTTATTGACTGAAATAACAAGACATTCAAAAAGAAAATCATGTATTAAAATAGTTCCAATTGTTCTGCGGTCTTAGGTTTTATGCGTTTTTTATAGTTACTTTTTTGATGTTGTTTAATGTTATCTTCAATAGCACTTAAGAATCGGGATTTTTTTCTCTCACAGGTTTTACCAAAGATCATCCTTTTTTTTGAATGTGTGAGACAGAGGATGTCCTTAGCTCGGGTCATGGCAACATAGAAAAGGCGTTTTTCTTCCTCAATATCTTCTATTGTTTCTCCATTTTTTGAAAAGGGGATAAAAGTCTCTTCACATCCAGCTACAAATACAACAGGAAATTCAAGCCCTTTAGATGCGTGGATACTCATCAGCGACACCTTCTCTGCTTCGAATTTAAAAAAATCCTGCTCATGATTCCAAAGTTCTTTTAGCTCTTTATCCTTATTTAGCGCATTGTTTTTTTCTTTGCTCAGGCTTTGGAAAGGGATATTGGCTTTTTCAAAAATTTTTTCAAAAACCAAAGCCTGTTTTTTTGTACGGAAGAGAACTGCAAAATCAATAAAAGAATATTCTTTATCCATATTTATGTTTTGCGACTCTATTGATAAAAAAGAAGTTCCGCCAACAAGTGCTTCAATCATCTTGCCCACAGCAACAGCTTCAGCTTGATCACTTGCAGTTTCCATGATAATAATTTTCTCTTTTCTTTTAGAAATGTCTGTATTCAGTACAGAGAAGATTTGTTGTTTTGAGCTTGTTTTATCTGAGCCGGTAATTAACTGAAAGGATGCATCTAAGATTGTCTGGGTTGATCGATAATTTATATTTAATGTAACTTTCTTACTATTTGGAAAATCATTGGCAAATTGTTTGAAATATTTATTATCTGATCCCCGGAATCCATAAATTGACTGGTCAGGATCACCAATCACCATAAGGTTTCTTCCATTACCTGCTATAAGCTTTATTAAAACATATTGTGCTTTATTAATGTCCTGATATTCATCAACAAAAACATAAACAAATCGTCTTTGTAATTTTAAAAGAAGTTCATTTTTTTCTAAAAGCAGATTTACAGTCATCAATATCAAGTCTTCAAAATCAACAAGGTTCTGTTGTGACAAAAGATCCTGATATTTCTGCCAGATACCTTTTATGGCCTGATCCTCATGGGCTTTAGTGGTTCCATGGGCGTCATAGTCTGCAAAAGAATGTAAACTCTGTTTTTCTTTTTGAATTATCAGATCAGCTTTAGCAGGTTTAATCTGCTTGTTTTTGCAGGCTTGTTTGATCAGACTCTCCCTTGTGTCATTATCAGCAATCTCAAGTTCAAAGGATGTATATTCTTTTAGAATCATCAGGCAAAACGAATGGAAAGTTGCGGTGCAAACAGAAACAGTCTGTTCTGTTTGATTTTTCATCATTTTTTTGAGTCTCTGTTCCATTTCATTGGCAGCTTTATTTGTAAATGTAAGGGCAAGAATATAGCTGCTTTCAATCTTTTTTGCTGAGATAAGAAAGGCAATTTTTTCAGTAAGTGTTCTTGTTTTACCTGTTCCCGGGCCCGCCTCGACAATAAGAGGGTGCCCATCTGTTTGAATAATTTTCGTCTGTTCTTTATTAAGTCCTTTTGTTTGGGTTTTCCTTTTTTGAACCTGCTTTGTCACAATGGGCCTGGTAATATTTTTTTTTGAGACTTTTTTTGGCGCTAAAGTCTTTGATTGTTTTTTCTCATCAACACCTTTTATACTAAAAAGAGTTTGATTTTCTCCTTTAAGCATTTTTTTTTCTTCAGGATCAAATATTTGTACTTTTCCAAATTCACCATCAAATCCCGGAGAGGTCTTAATCATCCCTTTTCGCATTTTTCCAATAGCCCGGGCAAGAAGAGGAATATTAGCTGCTTCAATCTCTTTAATGCTTTTGGAAAGGAGGACTTCAAGTTCAGGGCCTAAAGTCTCAACAGCTTTATTAAAATTAGTGTTAACTTTTTTTGTATTGGGCCCCACCTCAAATATTTCGGAAAGTATATCAGCAAGTGGAACAATAGTTTGATATCCATGCCTGTTATCAGGCATAAAGCCTTCTGGTCGGTTTGCAAGTTTTTGAACACGGTTTAAAACGCCAAGCGTTAATGGCTTTCCGCATTCCGGGCATATTCCATCTATTTCAAGGCTTTGAACAGGATTAAGGCAGACATTGCATTTTCTGTGACCATCATAATGATATTTTCCAAGTTCCGGGTGCATATCAATAGTGCCATGGTATTTATTGAGATCCTTTTTTTCAAGAGCTTCTCTTATTCCAAAATATGAAAGATCAGTATTAAAAACAGAGGCATTTCTACCCAGGAACCGTGGCGAATGTGCATCAGAGTTTGAAATAAAACTTAAATTATCAAGGTTTTTTACACGGAAGTTCATGGGAAGATCAGAAGACAGCCCTGTTTCTGCAGCAAAAATGTGCTTGCTTAAAGAGCCAAAGCATTCCTCAATTGTATCAAACCCGGATTTTGAGCCAAACATTGAAAACCATGGAGTCCAGATATGAGCCGGGATAAAAAATCCTGTATCATCCACAGTGAGCATAAGATCAAGCAGGTTCTCAGCATCAAGCCCAAGAATAGGGCGCCCATCAGATTTGATGTTACCGATTTTATCAAGCCTTGAATTGAATTCTTTGACAATTTCAATATCAGGGAAAAAAATCAGGTTGTGGTTTTTTCTGACCCGATCATGTTTTTTATAAATATTGCTGATTTCACATTGAAGAATAAACCGGACTTTATTTCGGCAGAGTTTTGGTACACTTTTATCAAGTTCGTATCTTAGCTCATGTTTTAATTTGAACAATCCTGGTTCAGCAGGTTCCAGTTTTTCCTCAATTTCAGCTATCCAGGCAGGGTAAGTGAAGTCACCGGTTCCAACTACACTTATTCCTTTAATCATTGCTGCCATATAAAGGTGTTCAAGGTCAAGGTTTTTTGCCGTGGCCCTTGAGAATTTGGAATGAACGTGTAAGTCAGTGATAAATTTTATTTTTTTAGACAAGGCGCGCTCCGTTAGGAGTTTTTTTATTGGGTATCGCAAGAATAATTGCTCCACCATCATCAGGGAACCCGGTAACCAGACATTCAGACATGATTGGCCCTATTTGCTTGGGAGGGAAATTGACAACGGCAACTACCTGTTTACCAAGCAGTGATTCCTTGTCATAAAGATCGGTGATTTGAGCGCTGGATTTCTTTATTCCAATCTTGTCACCAAAATCCACTTTTAGTATAAAAGCAGGTTTTCGGGCTTCGGGAAAATCTTCAACACTAACTATTGTTCCAACTCTTAAATCAACTTTTTGAAAGTCTTTCCAATCAATGGGATTCATTTATTTGCCTTAGTATTTTATACTTCCTTCTTTGCGGTTTTATAATTAGCGTGGAATACTCATTACTTTGATATTGGATAGCAGAGTTTTGTAAAGATAACAACATTTTTAAGCTCTCTGATATTTTTTCTTCATGGCAAGCAGGTATGGTATAAAAATTATTATTTTTAAATTAATTGCGGTTTGTTGTTGCAATTTTTATTTGGCTAAAGTATTGAATTCAAATGATTAATATAATATTTTTTTTAGGGTGAATTCTATGGACTTTGAATGTATTATTTATGAGAAAAAAGATCAGGTTGGTCTGATTAAACTAAACAGACCTAAAGTTCTTAATGCAATGAATCGGCAACTCTGGATTGAGATGCTGGATGCCCTTGAGGCTGCAAAACAGGACAATGATATTAAAGCACTGATTATCACAGGAGAAAGCAGAGCTTTTTCGACCGGAGCAGACCTTAAGGATTCAAAAGGCAGAAGTATTGAAGATTACAGAATATACCTTGAATCCCTGCAGGAGGCATCAAGAAAAATTATACGGTTTGAAAAACCTACGATTGCAGCTATCAACGGTTATGCATTGGGATCTGGATATGAACTTGCCCTTGCGTGTGATATCCGGATTGCAGCAAAAGAGGCTCTCATTGGATCTCCTGAAGCAAAAGTGA
>JAIOSM010000375.1 GCA_021107575.1 Desulfobacteraceae bacterium
GAGCGATAACTTCCAAAAGATAAACGCGGAGATCAGGATCTGGGCTGTAGCTACTTTTTTAATGTGTAGGGTTTTCTTTTTCAAAAACCATCAAACCAAAGATATAGTATCTGAAGATTTTTTTCATTAGATCAGTGTTTACGCTTTTTATGTCAAAATAAAAATTTAATCGGAGTTGCAACTAATTATCCATGCTCTGATTTTCTGGTCGATTAAATACTAAAAGATGCCCTATGTATCTTTGAGTTTCTGCTATACTGAAAAATTGAGAAATATCAGTTTATAATATATAAATTTGAGTATACTTTTGTTACATCTACAGCTTCCTTTGATATAAAAATTGTAGAAAGCTTACTATTAACTGCGGGTAGATATTATGATAAATTGAATGATATACGGACTCAGATAATAACTTGTTGAACAAAACCGCTACGCGGAAGGGCGCCCTGCTTCATTCTAACTATTTAGTATAACTACCAATCAGTAATTTTTTCCTTTTCATTTTAACCCAGTTGTTTCATCATCTCTCTTGAATATTAACCCAAAATTTCAGGAGGGAAAAATGACAGAACTCAGACAGCAATTTGAAAGACATCTTACCTTGATGCGTTATTCGAAAAATACAAATGAAGCATACATTAATGCTGTAAAATCTCTTGCAAAGTATTACCGGCGACCACCTGACAAATTAACGAATAGTCAAATTCAGGATTATCTTCATTATCTAATTGAGGAACGAAAGCTGTCATGGAATACATGCAATGTACATTTTTCCGGGCTTAAATGTTTTTTTGTCAATGTTTTACAAAGAAAAACAAATCTATCTATTCCTCCCCGGCCAAGGCAAACAAAAATTGCGCTTGCCCTCAGCCGTGATGAAGTAGATAAAATTTTGTCGGCCTGTAGTAATCTTAAGCATCGAGCCCTGCTTTTGATGGTTTATAGTGCCGGGCTACGCGTCAGTGAGGTCGTTAAGCTTGAACCTGTGCATATAGAAAGATCTCGTAAAATGATACGTGTTGAACAAGGCAAAGGCAGAAAAGATAGATACACGGTTTTATCAAACAATCTTTTGGAAGCACTTGAAGAGTATTGGAGAGCCTATCGGCCTGGTAAATGGATTTTTTTTGGAACGACAAAAGCCAAACCAATGTCCATTGATACTGCTCAGAAAATTTATTACAAAGCAAAAAGCATAGCAGGTGTTAAAAGGGGTAAAGGTATTCATACCCTTCGACACAGCTTTGCAACACATCTCATGGAGCAAGGGATCAGAACACCTGTCATTAAAACCATGCTAGGACATCGCTCCATCAGAACAACAGCAAAATATATTCATGTCAGCAATGATTTTATATCCACTGTGGTCAGCCCTTTGGACAGGGTGACGCAATGATAGTTGAATGCTGCAATAAAAGCAGCAAACCAAAACATGAAATCGCTGAAATTTTCAAAAAACATGGTCGGGGTTATTTGCAGAATTATTCTGCTTCTCCAGAACAGGTTGGTGTTCTCAATCAAATTATCACTTGTAGAACAGCTGCCCAAGGAGGACACATAGAATTTTGTGATAAATGCGGGAACCAAAGGATTTCATATAATTCGTGCAGGAATCGACATTGTCCAAAATGCCAGACAATTACAAAGGAACGATGGCTTGACAAACGAAAATCAGAATTATTGCCAGTGCCCTATTTTCATCTTGTATTTACACTCCCCCATGAGTTGAATCCGATTATCCTTTGTAACATGAAAGAACTATTGGATTTGTTATTTTCCTCGGTAAATCAGGTCATAAAATTGTTTTCTGCTGATCCTCAATGGCGACTTGAAGGGAATCCTGGTTTTATTGGAGTACTTCATACTTGGAATCAAACCCTGTTAGATCATTTCCATCTTCATTGCCTTGTTCCTGGAGGGGTACTTTCCAATAACAGAACAGTTTGGACTGGCTCAAAGGAAAATTTTCTATTCAGAACACGATCATTGGTTAAGGCTTTCAAGAATATTTATATTAAAGGACTGTGGCAATTAAAAAATGAAAATTGTCTTAAATTTCCAGGTAGAACTGCAAAATATGAACCTATATCTGAATTTACCCGGCTAATCAGAGCAATAGAAAAGAAAAAATGGTCTGGCTATGCAAAGTCACCGTTTTCCGGTCCTGAGAAAGTCCTTGAATATCTGGGTAGGTATACCCACAAAGTTGCAATTTCAAATTACCGTATCAAGACCATTAAAAATCAAAAAGTAACTTTCACCTGGAAAGATCGATCTGATAATAACAAAACCAAGGAGATGACTCTTAAAGCAGAAGAATTTATACGGAGGTTCCTGCTCCATGTTTTACCCAAAGGGTTTAAAAAAATACGGTACTTTGGGTTTCTGTCTCCCAGATATAAATCAAACAATATAAAAATTATCAGAAAATTATTGAATGAAGATCCTGAAAACTATGCCCTTCCTATAGATGAGTCTGTGGAAGATATGATGTTAAGGCTAACCGGCATAGATATCAGAAAATGTCCGAAATGCGGCAAAGGACGTATGGTACAAGTTTATGAAATTTTACCTGAATACTTTGATTACATCGTTCCAAACAAAAAAAAGGAGATTTGCAATACTTCTTGATATTCATTTTGTCCACGGGAAATATTGACCTCGTCAATGGTCCAGACCATACAGGAGAGGTATGTCTAAAAATTAACTTTTAAAAATAACAGTTATATGATTTAAACTAAAAACCATTATGATCACAAATAA
>JAIOSM010000156.1 GCA_021107575.1 Desulfobacteraceae bacterium
AGAAGAAGAATGCATCTCATGAGAAAACGAGCTGAGCTGTTGTGTCATGTCCATAATACAAATACTCAATATAATAATGACAGAATATGTAAGAACCTGAGATATAAAAGCAACGGTAAACTGGTGGATGGCAGATTCTCTGATCCAAGCGCACAGAAAAGTGTTGATCTTGATATCCAGTTAATCAATTATTATGATGAACTGCTCACCAGTGTTGAATACTATATTAAAAAACATGCTAAAGTTAATGATTATCAAAGTTATATGCTTTTAAACTCAGTGCCGGGTATTGGTAAAATACTCAGCCTGGTTATTCTCTATGAAATTTATGACATTAAACGATTCTCCAGAGTACAGAATTTTGCTTCCTATGCCCGGCTTGTAAAATGCAGGGCCGAGTCTGCTGGCAAATCCTATGGAACTTCAGGTGCTAAAATCGGTAATGCGCATTTGAAATGGGCATTCTCTGAAGCTGCTGTTATATTTTTAAGAGCTAATCCCAAGGCAAAAGCCTATGTTCAAAAAATGACCAGGAGACATAACAAAGGCAAAGCTCTTTCTATTTTAGCACACAAACTTGGCAGAGCAGTATATTTTATGCTCAAAAGAAAACAACCCTTTAACATGGAAAAATTTTTACCTGCTTAACTACTGCCACAGCTCGACGCATAACTGGGGCTGATATAAACACTTTTAACAATGATACTAAAAACAAATGCAGCATGACTGCCAAGTGTATCATTAAAGGAAAAGGAAAATGAACCCATGCGATTTGATTAGAGTGGCAGTTTTAACATAATTAGCAAGTTTAAGATTCTGCGCCTCACCTGACCCTGAAACTAACTGGATGATCATAGTACCTTCGTGATTAAGCCTGTCTTTTGAATAGGGCAGCATGAGGTCACCAAATTTATTCTAGGGCGTGTGCCATAAGCAGTACGGTAGACCATCAGTATTAAAGCTGAGTAAGAGACCCTCAATATGTGTTTGTAGCAGATTTAATAACTACTTATTTTGAATTTAAGTCAGGAACTTTTACATTGTTAAGTTTTTTAAAAGGAAAAATAACTTTTTCCTAAAAAATTTTTATTGCCTCTTGACAAGGCGGCGGCTCATATGTGTTATACAGTTGAAAAACAACGCACCACCCAAAATTTTGTTGTCAAACTCTGTTTTTCATGATAGCCAATGAATGTTAGTCAAGCAATGGAGTTACACAGAAAAAACTGCTTAACTTATTAGATACATTTTTTTATTAATCGTTGAGTTTCTATAACAAACTTATTGGCATTTAAAGGTTTTTGATGCTCCCTTAGTTTTTTCAAAGAAACACTTTTCCCTGCAAATTTTTTCAAGTCAAGGAGATCAAATACATAAAATTCCCATTGATCTAAATTTAATGCATTCCATTGTTCATGATCGGCCTCATTTTGAAAACAAAAAATATATAGATCAGATTTATAAGAAGCTTTACTTTCAGTGTGATTATTGACTGCATCTTTAGCCATTAAACCTGAAAATCTAATAGCAGATGGACTTTTCACTTGCTTTTGATCATCATCCAAATTTTTTGAAAGCGGGTCATCTAAAACCATGGGCATTGATCCGGGCAAAGAATACAAAATCAATTATTATGGATTGGCGAACATTTTACAATGATATTCGCACTCATAGTACCCTCGGGTACTGTACACCAAATGAGTATCTGAAAAAAACTCGCCATAAGAGTGCCTTAAACAATGGGGGGAGGTCAAATACTTACTTGTGTTTACACTGAGAGTCTTGGTATCCATCCTTGACAGTCAGGGGAAATTATGATTAACACTATAACTGGTTTGTTTTGTGAGTTTAAAAAAAGTTGTTTTTTATTACTTCATTTTCTAATAGGTTTATATTATGGACAAAAATGAAAATAATTCAATAAAATATGAATCTGATCCAAAAAAACTGGTAGATGCTGTAGAAGAATATCTTAATATTTTAGAAAGATTATCTAAAAAAAAGATGTTTGGGGAAATTGTTCTATATCCTGCAAATGGTGTTGATAGTTTAGTTACATTATATGCAAAAAAAGTCATTGGACTGAACTTCGCACCATATAAACCAAATGAAATGATAAACCATATATTACCGATACTTACTCCAAAGCTCACACATAAATTAAAAACAACAGTTAAAAACAACCTCATTAATCTCTATAGGATTGATGCTTCTGAGACAACGCTTCTAAAAAAAGTACTCAAACCGTATAGTAATATTACACCAAAGTCTTTAATATTAAAGGGTATGTTTGAATATGTCTTTTTAAGAGAATGGGATATTGATGTTGAAAGGTTTTACGATGTTTCTCCTAATGAAGCTGCAACAAATGCCAAGCGATGGATCGAAGATATGACAAATTGGTTAAACATTGGAGATACAATATTGGCTTTTGATCCTCGTTTTTTTACCTTTCTGGTAGAACAAAAAAGGTTAAAAGAAATTGATATAGGAAAACTAAACTTTGAAGATTGTATAGCATATAGAGTTAATGTTCCAATTATATTTTTATCCTCTTTTGTTAGAGTCTTTAAAAAAGTATAAATTTGAAATATATTATTAGGTAACGACTATGCCAAAAATAACAAAAGCAGTAGTAGCTGTCGCCGGCACTGGAACGAGATTCCTTCCCGCAACAAAAACAATGCCGAAAGAAATGTTGCCAATTATTGATAAGCCAATTATTCAGTTGGTTGTTGAAGAACTTATTAGTGCTGGAATAAAGGATATTATTCTAGTAACTAAATGGGATAAAAAATCTTTGGAAGATCACTTTGATCATAACCATATATTGAATGCAGAGTTAAAAAAAGC
Source organism: Desulfobacteraceae bacterium (assembly GCA_021107575.1). Lineage (GTDB taxonomy): Bacteria > Desulfobacterota > Desulfobacteria > Desulfobacterales > Desulfobacteraceae > JAIOSM01. Next base: position 2,854 of record JAIOSM010000156.1, read on the forward strand.
AGGCAAATTGGCAAAATTAAATCAAATTACTGAATTTGCCGATAGTGCTAATTTTATCTATGTGAGACAAAAGGGTCCTTATGGCAATGGCACACCCGTATTATCAGCTTCCAGCATATTAGGTGACGATCCATTTATGTATGTATGGGGCGATGATTTAGTTAAATCTGAAATTCCATTTGCCAAGCAAATGGTAGATGATTACAAACGTCAGGAACAACTGATGATTGGAGTTCAAAAAGTTCCTAAAAATGAAGTTGATCGCTATGGAATTGTGAAATTACGCCAAGGTAATATGGAAATCGAAGATATTATAGAAAAACCATCCCTCAAGCACGCCCCTTCTCAACTTGCAGATTTTGGACGAATGATTCTAAACAGAGATATTATAAATATTTTAAAAAACACTCCTCTTGGGAAAAATAATGAGCTCTGGATTGTAGATGCTATTTGCACTTACGTTAAAAATGGAGGGATTTTTTTAGCAAAAGAAATCGAAAATGGTGAATGGCTTACTACTGGTGATCCTTTGAATTATTTGAAGGCTGTACTTAAATTCGCAATTCAAAGAGAAGATGTTGGTGAAGAATTAAAAAAATTTATTAGAAATTTAATCCTTGAATAATTCTTTTAAGCAGAACAGTAGATAGATTTCGCTCCTAAACTTATCCAGCTTTGTTTTGTTATCACATATCAAGGACTACTACAATCTTAGCCTGTCATCTGATACGCTCCTTACATCCAAATTTCTACGACCTCTGTCAATTAACCTGAGCAGTCACCTTCCCTGATGGTACAGTGAGAGAAAAACATGATATGTCGTAAAAATCATTTTCTAATTTTTCAATCAACAATTGCTGTTCATTGACGCCCCTTGTTAAAAATTGTACACTTCCATCTCCTTGCGAACCAACGCCTTTACCTCCCCATATCAAGTGTTTAATTTTAGAATAATGGAGCACTTCATGTAATCTTGGAGCTTTGAGTTCAGAAGGACAAGCAGGTACGACATATTTATCAAAGTTCGCCTGGGCCTCATTCATAAGTTCTCCTATTTTGCAGCAGTCCCCCAATTCAATTGCTGCCTTTGCCTGGGCTACTGTTCTTTCATTCAATTCACCTAGTGCTTTTTGCAGATTCCTTGAGGTTTCGGTGAAAAATGTAGAATAATGCCTATGCAAATCAAACAATATTTTTTTAGTATCTTTATGCCTATTAAGATCTACTATAACAAAATGCAACGGAATCTTAGGAATAACTGGCTCTAAATATATGGAATCTCCATCAAACTGCAAAAGGGTTGGTGTGCTTCCGTATACACAAGCTTGATCCATACGGCCGCATCTTGATGGAGTCATAATCTCACCCTGATAGGCAACCTCCATTATCCCTCTATAAGTGAGCTTAAGATTATATTTAATGTTAAATGCTTTAGCAATTAGTACACAAATAGCTGCAGAAGAAGACAAGCCCTTCTGGATAGGCAAATCCATTTTGTAATTATGGACACACAACCCATCAACATCAAAGTTTCTTTTTATATATGAGGCAACTCCCGCGCAGTAACTGAAAAATCCCCCACTAAGGGCTGTATTTCGGAGACACTTCTCACTCAATTCAATATTGCATGGACCTTTAACCTGCCCATCTGGTAGTGTAGAGGTTATCCTAAGTCTGTTTGGTAGGGACTTGATTGATGCGTATATTTTATGATTAGTACCTACTACAATGCTATAACCAATTGGTAATTTGTCGTTGATTCTACGGTATTCACCTGCCCAATCGGAGTGTTCTCCAAAAAGACATAACCTTCCACTCACGCACAAATCTATGTCATCCATAGGGATATCCTTTTCAGCACGAATTTCATCTTCTTTGCACTGTATTCGTCATTCTATAGTGTCGATCATAAGCTGCTTAAAATGTCTTTTTGCAAGAACCAGGCATCCTCTTGCTGCAGGTAACAATAAAGCATCCCCGCTCAACAACCGGTCAATTGATTCTAACGAAAAGTCTACTTCGAACAATGTGCCCTCATCGTTGATAGTCGTTGGTTTTTGTTCAATAAACGAATCCCAGTCTCGCTTATTGCATACAGCGATCGTCATTATTTCTGGTTTTAATGTTAAGGAATCAAGCCCAAACCCTCCAAAGTATATTTTGACTATATCTAACTCAACCATTCTTGAAAATGCACGAAGGCCAGGTCGATCCTTTAGGGCAACTTCCCGGGCTTGTTGTGTCATTAGATCCCTATCACCAAAGAATTCTTCTCCAAATTCCCGTATGATGTTTGAAAGAAAAGAAAAATCGCGATTATGAAAACTATCTTCGATATGAAGAGGTTGGAATGTTCCTGATGGTAATACATGGGTAGTATTTTCAGCCTCAACGTTTTCCGTTCTTTGTTGAAGGAACATTTTTGAATTTTTTTTGTTAACGGAATCTATCGTGATAAATAGAGTGTTAATACCAACAGCACAATATCGATTTTCCAGATCAAAGGGATCAATGCTGCCATCTGGGAAGATACTATCAATTGTATCATCTTTTGATCCTGTACCATGTTCCAGCAAGGCAGAAACTTTTTTCAGGGCAATGTTTTCACAAGAGTCCATATATTGGAAATATCGACATGGACAAAAAGTTAAATTGTTGGCTATCAATCTATAGCAGTAATCGTTTCTGCATTTTTCTTGAGAAAGCTCTTTTGTTACCCTGTCTCTGAGTCCTCCACCATCAATATCCTTCCAAAACCACTCTCCATTTTGTGCACTTCGTGGAAACCGTTCCCATTCAAGTTTGAGGTCAGTCAAATTTATCTTCACCATCCGGTCATTTATATAGTTATCTTCAACCAGTAAGGGCACATCCTCGGCCATAGTTTTGTAACCACTATTTCTATACAAGCTTGCTGCCCATAGATTGTATACTATTCTGTTTCCTCTGTATTCCGAATAAGCTTGTAAAAAATGATCTTGATCGCAGCTTTCTTTTTCAGGGATATCATATTCAGCCTCAACGAATCCCAATTTGAACTTGACTTTTCGAAATCCCATATTATTTCCTTTTTTTAAATTGTAAGACAATCGCTGTGCCAGTCCAGTCCCGTGATAATAATTGAGCTTTTCCTTTAGAATCGCCTACCGTTATTCTGAATCTTTGATTTTGTAGTATCTCCGAAGCCAAACGTTCATATTCTTCTATAGCAAGCATAATATAATCCCTTTATTTGCAGCATAATCGCGGTGCTGACCGGCTCCGGGTGCCGTGCAAGCAAACGCAGTTTGATTGTGCGGTTCAAGGTGACCGGTCCAGTTCCTTGTTCTGGCGCAAGGCGCCGGAATAAGGAACTGACGTAGTCAGCACCGCGATTCTCGGCGGCGCAGCCGCCGA
>JAIOSM010000023.1 GCA_021107575.1 Desulfobacteraceae bacterium
AATAATGAGACTAAAAACAAGACACACAACAGCCTTGAAAAAATCAAACAGGCCGGTAAAATAAGAATGATCTCAAATCTGAGTGAAACCACGTATTATATATATAATGGTGTTCCCATGGGATTTGAATATGAACTTGCTTCAAAGTATGCAAAATTTCTAAATGTTGAACTTGATATTGTAACTCCTGGATGGAACAACCTGTTTAACTTTCTTGAAACCGGAAAAGGTGACTTTATTGCAGCAGGTCTTACCATTACAGAACCACGGCTTGAACGAATCAATTTTTCCATACCATACCTTAAAGTACGGCAACGGTTAGTATACCACAATGACAAACAAAAAATTCTTAAATTAGGAGATCTTGCCGGTAAAACAATACATGTAAGAAGAGGGACTTCATATCACTGTCAATTAAAAAATTTAAGAGAGAACGGTATTAATGTCAATTATATTCTTCATGATAATATAGGAACCAAAGAATTTATTAGTATGGTTGCAAGAAAAGAAATTGATTATACGATTGCAGATTCAAATATCGCCTTTTTAAATCGCAGGTACCATCCAAACATTCGGGTCGGCATACCTTTACAGCCAAAGGAATCACATGGATGGGCAATTAAAAAAAAGGACATTGAACTTCAAAAAAGTATCAACCAGTTTCTTATACAGGCACAAAAGGATGGCACTCTAAACAGAATTTATAATAGATACTACCACGACATTGCTATCTTTGATTATTATGATATAAAAATATTCCATGAACGAATGAAAATCCGCCTCCCAAGATATAAAGATGTAATAGTAGAACAAGCCAAAAGGTATAATATAGATTGGGAAATAATTGCTGCGATTACCTATCAGGAGTCTCATTTCATGCCTTCGGCAAGAAGTTATACAAATGTTAGAGGTTTAATGCAGGTTACCATGGATACAGCATTGGAAATGGGAATAACTAACAGGCTTGACCCCTATCAAAGCATTCTGGCGGGCAGTAAATATTTAAATAAATTATATAACAGATTCAGTGATGTTGAGGATAGTTACCAGAGATTGATATTTTCAATAGCAAGCTATAACATAGGATATTATCATATACGAGATGCCCAGATAATCGCTGAGCTTAAAGGGTTTGATAAAAATGACTGGCAATCAATAAAAAAAATATTACCGCTCTTAACCAAGCGCAAATATTACAAAGCTACAAAATATGGCTATGCAAGAGGTTATGAAACTGTTAATTATGTAACAAAAATATTAACTTATTATGATATTTTAAAACAAAAAGAAAAAAATAATTCTAATAAGAATTGACTTCAATATGACAATTTAATATTAGAGAATAGAATTCTGTTATGATTAAAACTTAAGGAATAAAGGAAAAAACTAAACTTAATGAGCCGAAAAATACTTATTAATGCGCTTGACCCGGATGAAAATAGAATTGCCACTATTAAAGACAACAAACTTGAACAATTTCATATTGACACCACAGCAAAAAAAGTCACTCAGGGCAATATCTATAAGGCAATTATCACCAGTGTTGCGCCTAGCCTTCAAGCAGTTTTTGTAGATTATGGCGCTGAAAAAAACGGTTTCCTTCAAATCCATGAAATCCATAGCGACTATTTTCAAGACAATGAATCAGGAAAAAGTAAACTTTCAAGTCTGATAAAAAAAGGGCAACAATTAATTGTTCAGATTATCAAGGACCCTATTGCCAATAAAGGCGCTATGTTGACAACCTATATCTCGCTCCCGGGTAGACTGGTTGTGCTTATGCCCGGGAACAATACCAGGGGAGTGTCAAGACAAATAGAAGATGAAAGCGAACGTAAGAGACTTGCAACTATTGCAGGGAAACTAAAAATTCCTACTGGATTTGGTCTTATTATCCGCACGGTTGGTAGAAACTCAAACAAAACCATGCTTGCCAATGATTTAAAGTATCTTATGCGCATCTGGAAGAACATTGATAAAAAAGCAATCAGGCAAACCGCGCCATCTTTGCTTTATAAAGAACAAAATCTTGCTGTAAGAACTCTCAGAGATTATTTTACCAATGATATAAAAGAAATTCTTATTGATGATCAAATAGTTTTTAAAGAAGTAAAAGATTTTATCAGTATAATAGCCCCTAAATCTACAAAAAAAGTCAGGAAATTTAACGGGGATAAACCTATTTTTACAAAATATCAACTTGAAGAACAGATAGCTTCAATATATAAGAAAAAAGTTTCTTTACCTTCAGGAGGTGAACTTGTAATAGATCAAACAGAAGCTCTTGTTGCAATAGACGTTAATTCAGGGAAATCAACCAAGAAAAAAAATATTGAAGAGACAGCTTTTCATACAAATTTTGAAGCAGCCGAAGAGATTGCACGTCAACTAAGACTAAGAGATCTTGGTGGACTTATTGTTATTGATTTTATTGATATGAGAGAGAAAAAACATAAAAGTGAAGTAACAAAAAAAATAAAACTCCACTTAAAATTAGATAAAGCAAAAACAAAAGTTGGCGGGCTTTCCCAGTTTGGACTCATGGAAATGTCAAGACAAAGGCTTCGGCCTGCCATTACATTTGGTAGTTTCGAAACATGCAGTTATTGTAATGGGAGAGGACAAATTCTTTCAATTAAAGCTCAAACCACTGCATTCCTACGCTTGATTAATTTAAAAAGTATCAAAAAAGATGTTAGCGACCTTATAGGGATTGTACCTGAAGAAGTTGCATCTTACCTTCTCAACAAAAAAAGAGACGAGCTTTTAAATATCGAGACTAAACATAATGTTATAATAAGCATAGATGGAGATAGGAAATTCAGAGCTGGGGAGAGCAAAATTATTATTAATGAAAATGAATGATTATATGATTAATCTTGACATAAATATTTCTTTTGTGTAACTGACACTGGCTAACTTTTTTTATGGAGTGAATTATGACAGAAAACAATAATCTAAATTTAAATAAGGCAAAGAACACAAAAAATAGTAGTTCCCAAAAAATTATTATTGGTGTAATTATCACTCTTCTTGCAATTGCTGTTATTTACTTTGTTGTTAATAAAGATAAAAAACCAGATATAATAGAACAACCAATTCAAAAAGCAATGCCTCAAAAAAAAGAAATCAAAAACAAGCCTGAACCTGCCATTAACTATGATGAACTTGAAAAAGATAAAGATTTAAAAAAGACTATGCAGGAGAGAAAACAAAAATATGATATTAAGAACAGTCTTGATATGATTGTTGGATCCAATGAAACTTTTACCATTAATAATAGTGAAATCTCCATGAAAGAAATATTAAAACAGGCTTCTTTAAAAAGAGGAGATGTTATAGAGGAAAATATTGGAGAAGAATCAGAAAAAAAGAATGAAAAAGATTATGGAATTTACGTAGTAAAATCAGGTGACAATATATGGAATATACATTTCAATATTCTTAAAGAGTATTATTCCTTAAAAAATATATCAATAGGTCTTAAGGTTGACGAGCCTGATAAAATGGGTTTTAGTTCAGGTGTTGGAAAAATTCTTAAATTTTCAGAAAAACAGGTAATTATATATAATCTTGAAAAAGGTACAATAGATTCAGATATTAATATTCTTGAACCTTTAACAAAGATTATTGTTTATAATATGAATGAAATGTTTTCTCTTTTAGATGAGATTAATTATGAAAATGTAGATCGACTTCAATTTGATGGTAAGACGATCTGGATTTCTA
>JAIOSM010000089.1 GCA_021107575.1 Desulfobacteraceae bacterium
AAAAAAAGAGATTATTGTTGTTTGTGGTCCTTCCGGATCAGGGAAATCAACACTTATAAGGTGTATTAACAGACTTGAGGAGCATCAGAAAGGTAAAATAATTGTTGATGGTATTGAGCTTACAAAGGACTTGAAAAATATTGAAAAAGTAAGATCAGAAGTTGGAATGGTTTTTCAGCATTTTAATCTGTTTCCCCATCTTACCATTGTTGAGAACTTAACGATAGGACCCATATGGGTACGGAAAATACCTAAAAAAGAAGCAGAAGAAATCGCCATGTTCTATCTTGAAAAAGTTCAAATTGCGGAGCAGGCAGAAAAATTTCCCATGCAGTTATCCGGAGGTCAGCAACAGAGGGTTGCAATTGCACGAAGCCTTTGCATGAAACCTAATATAATGCTTTTTGATGAGGCCACATCTGCCCTTGACCCTGAAATGGTAAAAGAGGTTCTTGACGTTATGATTGACCTTGCTCAGGGTGGTATGACCATGATTGTTGTAACCCATGAGATGGGTTTTGCAAAAAGTGTTGCCCATAGAGTGCTTTTTATGGATGAAGGACAAATTATTGAAGAAAATGAACCGGAAGAATTTTTTAATAATCCTCAGAATGAAAGAACAAAGCTGTTTTTAAGCCAAATTTTATATTAATAAACTTATACCTACTTTAAGAAAAGGCTTTATTCTTTAATATTTTAACTTAAGTAATAAAGCCTTTTTTGTAGTAATAAAACGATTCTTTAATGCACGACTTTATTAATAATTTCCATCGAAGAATCAATGATTTTTGCTTTTTCTTTAAACTTAAATTCAATAACCTTTTTTAACATATTCAGATCTATAATGCTTCCCATGGCAGAAAGAGAGGCTAACGCTCCTAATGCTCTATCTGTTGATTTGATTTTCATCTCTTTAAAATCAATATTAATTATTTTTGAATCTGCTGAATTCAGCCCATTGATTTCAAGATCTTTTGATTTAATTACCACAGTCTGGTCTGATAAATTTTTAAAGAGATCGCTTCTTCTATAAACTCCCTGCTCAGATATAGCAATTATTATATCAGGACTTTCAATTCCTGAATAATTAATTTCTCTATCCTGTAACACGACTTCTGTCACAGAATGGCCCCTTAAGACTGTGATGGGATAATCGCTTTTCTGTGTAACCTCAAGACCAGATGTCATTCCTGCCAATGCTAATATTTCACCCGCAGTGATAATACGCTGCCCTGCTCCACCAAGTAGAATAACTTCTTTTCGCCCTGAAAACAATTTATCAAAATTTTTTGGAATACTATTTTTAATAATCTGTGACTTGTCTTTACTTTTTTGTTTTTTTGATTCCTCAAAATATCTTTCAGTATATTCATTTACACTATTTGAAGAATCTGGCGTTGAGGAGATGCCCGCAAACTTCGGCATTTTTTTAATTAAACCGTCAATGTCTTTTGGAAAAATTTTATTACTTTTAGTATATCTGCCAGTACAGATCCCCATGATGTCAAGCATGGAAAATCCCTTAAAATTGATAGCCTCTTCCAACTGAATTGAAAGATCATTCTGATAGCAGGAAAGTCTGTTAATGTATTGCCCCCCTGCCCCTTGTGCAAGCAGGCATGGATCGATTGGGTTATCAATCTTATTTAAAAAAGAAGACCCTAAAACAGCACCCTGAGGAGAAGTCGAAGATGCCTGCCCGCCAGTCATACCATAATTAAAATTGTTTAAAACAAGTAGGGTTAAATCAATATTCTTCCTGATTGTGCTTATAAAATGAGCACCTCCAATTCCAAGACCACCATCACCCATGGTAACAATCACTTTTAGGTCAGGGCGTGCCATTTTGACGCCAACTGCATAAGTTAATGCGCGTCCATGAAGACCATGGAGTGCATGGGTATTAAAAAAGGTATCAAAAAGGCCTGAACAACCGATATCACTGACAATTACAACTTCTGACCCATCAATTCCCATATTCACAAGGGCTTTATCCAATGCATGTACCACTTTTTCATGGGAACACCCCGGGCAAAAAACTAGCGGACGTTCTTTATTTATAAGAGTTTTCATTTGTTAGAACCTCTAAAATCTCACTGGGTTTTATTAAAGTACCATTCATTCTTCCAAGAAATTGAACATTTTTTTCCGGTAATACTCGCTTTATCTCATTAACGTATTGCCCCTGATTCATTTCAATAACCAGTATATTTTTAAAATCTTGAGCTTTTTCTCGAATGAGATCCTCACATACAGGCCATAAAGTTTTAAGTGTCAGAACAGAAATATTTGACTCTGTTTTTTCAGCCATATGTGAAGCTTCAATTGCGGAAGAAGATGAGATACCATATGTGATGATCAAAGTGTCACTGTCGGGCTTTAAAAGTTCATCATAGAATAAAAATTCATCTAAAGAATTTTCTACCTTTTTTTGAAGCCGTACATTAATATCGAAAATTTCTTTTGAATCAATAGTTATATATCCATTGATTCCATGGGTGGACGAAGTCTGACGGACTAATGTCTCAGATCCAATTGGTAAAAATGGAGGTGCAGTATCGTCATAATCGGTTGCAAAAGGTAAAAAGTGATCGTTGGGTGTACACAGAACTCTATCTAATATTTGCGGTAATTTAACTGAATTCAGATTAACACTTTTCTTTGTTAATGCTATTTCCTTATTAGACAAAATAAATACGGGACATCGTAATTTTTCAGCAATATTAAATGCATTTATGGTTAAAAGATAACAATCCCGGACATCAGCAGGAGCAAGAGCATACACAGGGATTCCACCTGTATTACAATACCTGATAAAATTAACATCACCATCCGCACCTTTGGTTGCAGATCCGGTTGAAGGTCCTAATCTTTGAACATCTACAATTACAAGGGGAATTTCACTTCCAATTGCGAATGAAATGTTTTCGCTGTAAAGGCTGATCCCAGGTCCGGAAGTTGCAGTCATCGTTTTTTTTCCAGTCATTGAAGCACCGATACAATACCCAATGGAAGCGATCTCATCTTCACCCTGAAGACACACTCCCCCTTCTGACGGCAAAGCATTCAACATGTAATTATAAATGGAAGTTGCTGGAGTTATAGGATATCCTGCAAAAAAATTACATCCTGCTGCAATTGCACCTGCACCACAAGCTTCATTGCCATCAATAAAAATATTACTCATCAAACCCTCCTTAAAAGTTTGCAATATAATATATGATGTTATTTTGTTTGTCCACTTTTTAAGTTTGTTTTTCAACATATTTTTTTATCGTATTTAAGATCCAAATATATTTAGTCGATTTATAAAATTATTAGGATATAATCATATAATTATTGAAAATAATTGATCAATTTGTTACTTGATATCCTGATTAAAAATTTTTTTACTATTATTATAACTATAACTGGAATTGACAATTATGATTAAAGTAGGCGTTATAGGTGCAACCGGGTATACTGGAGCAGAACTTATAAAATTAGTATATAATCATCCTGAAGCAGAGCTTTCTGTTCTCACATCAAAAACATATGATGGACATCCTATTTCAGACGTCTTCCCAATTTTTAACAATATTGTAGATATAAAATGCCAAAATCTTGATGTTGATATTATTTCCGAACAAACTAATGTTGTTTTTCTCTGTCTTCCCCATAAAATTTCCATGAAATATGTTCCTCAGTTTCATAAAAACGGAGTAAAAGTTATTGATCTTTCAGCAGATTATCGATTTAATAGTGTTGAGTCCTATGAATCTGCATATCAAGAACACACTTCAAAAAAACTTTTTAAATCAAGTGTATATGGATTAAGCGAAATATATAAAAGTGAAATAAAAAATGCAGAGATAATTGGAAATCCCGGCTGTTACCCGACAAGTCTTTTACTTCCCATGATTCCTCTTGTAAAAGAAAAAATTATTGACACTAACCTTATCATTTCTGATTCTAAATCCGGTGTAAGCGGAGCTGGCAGGTCACCTTCCCTTGCAAGTCATTTTTGTGAAACAAATGAATCTTTTAAGCCTTATAAAGTTGGAAATCACAGGCATACTCCAGAGATGGAAGAAAAATTAACTGAAAACGCAGGTGAAGAAATTAAAATAACTTTTGTTCCTCATTTACTTCCGCTGACAAGGGGAATGTTAACTACCATTTATACAAATATTATAGGAAAAACCACAAGAGACAACATTGAAGATTTATTCCACAATTATTATGGAAAAAAATATTTTATCAGAATTTTGCAAAAAGAGCATTTTCCTGATATACTGAGCGCTAAGAATACGAATTTTTGTGACATTGGATTTCACCTGGACAAAAATTCAGGAAGGTTAATAATTGTGTCTGCCATTGATAATCTTCTAAAAGGTGCAGCAGGACAGGCGATACAGAATATGAATATAATGTTTAATCTTGTGGAACAAACAGGTTTAGATAAACTTTAGGTGATTATTTAAATTTTTGTTCAATAATCGCTTGACACAAGCTAAATATACCTTTAAGAAAGGGAGTAATGAGAAAAGATTTCAAAATATGGTTTCATGCTGGATCGGCAACTAATATAAAAGAATTTAATGTTCCACAATATATTGCTTACTTATTTTTCTTTGTAGTATTCTTTATTGTTTCCGGCCTTCTCTATGCTGGAGTTGATTACTACATGCTCAAATCCAGCGCATTTAACAATCATTTATTAAATATGAAGATTGCGGAACAAAACAATGAGATGGAATCTCAAAAAAAGCAGATACAAAATTTTGCAGAATCCATTACTGAACTTAAAACTCAAGTCAAAAATCTTTGCGTATTTGAGGATAGAGTTCGATTAATTGCAGATATTGGGCGATCTTCCGATTCTAATGGTCTCATTGGTATTGGAGGCATCCCTAACACAGATTTGGATTATAATTTAGATCCTGATGCAAAACAAAATAACCTAATAAGAGAGATGCACGAGCAAGCTACACAAACACAACTTGCAGTTATAAAACAAACTCAGGATTTTGAAGAATTAATAAAAGAGCTCCACAAAAAGAAAAATATACTTGCATCAACCCCTTCTATTAAACCTGTTAACGGCTGGCTATCGTCCAGATTTGGATATAGGAGATCCCCTTTTACTGGCCTTAAAGAATTCCATTCAGGACTTGATATTTCCAATTTAAAAGGCACAAAAATTATTGCGACTGCAAATGGAAAAGTATCCTATGCTGGTAAAAAATTATTAATAGGTAACCTTATCATTATAGATCATGGTCACGGTGTCTTAACAAAATTTGGTCATCTGAACAAAATTCTTGTTAAATTTGGTCAAAATGTAAAACGTGGAGATGTTATCGGCCTAATGGGCAACACAGGTAGAAGTACTGGTCCACATGTTCATTATGAAGTTAGAATTAATGGTGCGCCTGTTAATCCCGCAAAATATATTCTTAATTAAATAATCAAATCCTAATATCCCAATTTTTTTATTTTATTACCGTTTACTCTTTTTATTTAGTAAAAAATGGTTATATATTCTAATTATGATTACCATAAACTTATTTGATAGGAAAATTGAATGTTTTTAAACTTTTTTACAAAATTATTTGGTTCAAATAACGAAAGAGTTATTAAAAAAATGCATCCTTTGGTTGAATTGATCAATAAACTTGAGCCTGAGATGCAAAAACTTGATGACAATGATTTTCCTAAAAAGACCGATGAATTAAAGCAAAAAGTTGAAAATGGAGCCTACCTGAATGAACTTCTACCTGAGGCCTTTGCTCTTGTTAGAGAGGCGTCTCTCAGATCCCTTGGGATGCGCCACTATGATGTCCAGCTTATCGGAGGCATCGTGCTTCATAATGGATCAATAGCAGAAATGAAAACAGGAGAAGGTAAAACAATTGTTGCACCTCTTGCAGCCTATCTCAATTCTCTTACAGGAAAAGGTGTTCACATAATTACTGTTAATGATTATCTTGCAACACGTGACTCTGAATGGATGGGAAAACTATTCAATTTTCTTGGACTCAGCGTTGGCGTAATTCTCCATGATATGAATGATCAGGAAAGAAAAGATGCATATAATGCTGATATATCATATGGGACTAATAATGAATTTGGGTTTGATTATCTCAGAGATAACATGAAATTTGAAAAAAAGGACTTAAGCCAAGGGCACCTTAATTTTGCTATTGTTGATGAAGTAGATTCTATTTTAATTGATGAAGCGAGAACTCCTTTAATTATTTCCGGGCCAACAAATGATTCAACAGGTCTTTATCATCAGATTAACACATTAATCCCGAGCTTTAAAAAAGAGATACATTACACGATAGATGAAGAATCCAAAAGTGTTATGCTTACAGAAGATGGCATTGCCCACGGCGAAAAATTGTTAAATATTGATAACCTTTATGATCCATCTAATATTGAAACTCTTCATCACCTTAATCAGGCCTTAAAAGCTCATAAGTTATTTAAAAAAGATGTGGATTATGTTGTTAAAAATAATGAAGTAATTATAGTTGATGAATTTACAGGCAGACTCATGGCAGGCAGGAGATACAGTGAAGGCCTGCATCAGGCACTTGAAGCAAAAGAAAATGTAAAAATTGAAAATGAAAACCAAACTCTTGCCTCAGTCACATTCCAAAATTATTTTAGAATGTACGATAAACTCTCAGGCATGACAGGTACTGCAGAAACAGAAGCACCAGAATTCCAAAAAATATATAACCTCAGCGTAATAGTCGTACCAACAAATCTCCCAATGATTAGACACGATTTTCCTGATGCTATCTATAAAAACAAAAAAGAGAAATTCGATGCAGTGATCAAAGATATTATTAAATTATCTAAAAAAGGACAACCTGTACTTGTAGGTACTATTTCCATAGATGTTTCAGAGGATTTAAGCAAGAAGCTTAAAAAAAAGGGAATAAAGCACTCTGTCCTTAATGCAAAACATCATAAATCTGAAGCAGAAATAGTTACCAATGCCGGACAAAAAGGAGTTGTTACAATTTCAACCAACATGGCAGGAAGAGGTACTGATATTGTTCTTGGAGACGGTGTTAAAGAGCTCGGAGGCTTACATATCCTTGGCACTTCAAGGCATGAATCACGCCGAATTGACAACCAGTTGAGAGGCCGTTCCGGAAGACAGGGGGATGAAGGCTCATCAAAATTTTATCTTTCTTTGGAAGACGAACTCCTGAGGATATTTGGTGGAGACAGGATTCATTCCATTATGGATAAAATAGGAATCGGTGAAGGTGAACCTATTGAACATAAATTAATTAGTAGAGCAATTGAAAATGCCCAGGCTAAAGTTGAAGGGCAAAACTGTGAAATAAGAAAACATCTTCTAGATTATGATGATGTTATGAATCAACAAAGAGATGCAATATATAGCCAGAGAAGAAAGGCTTTACAGGGAGCAAATCTTAAAGACAGCATTATCGAAATGATTGAAGGAATCGCTTCTAATATTATTGCTGAATTTGAACAAAATAAAACGCCTATTAAACAATGGGATACTAAAGGCCTCTCGGACAGAATAAAAGATCAATTTGGTTTTGAAGTTGATTTTGATCTTATTGCTGAAGGTCCATCTGAGAAAGAAGAATTAGATAAATTCGTTATTGCCAAAGCAAAAGAATTATATACGCAAAAAGAAGATATTATTGGAGATGACGAATTCAGACAGCTTGAAAGATTTATTATGCTTCAGACGGTTGATTCTTTATGGAAAGATCATCTTCTCTCCATGGATCATCTTAAAGAAGGTATCGGGCTCAGAAGTTATGGCCAACAAAATCCTCTTATTATCTATAAACGAGAAGGCTATAGAATGTTTGAAGATTTAATTGGTCGTATTAAAGAAGACACAATTAAAATTCTTTTCAGAATTCAAATAACTACTAATGATTTTAATCCAAACTTACACAGACCTGAAAAAAATGCTCTCTCTTTTTCTCATTCTGATGGTTCGACTTTTAATCAGCCTATAAAAAATAAAAACGAAAAGATTGGCAGGAACGAACCATGCCCGTGTGGGAGCGGTAAAAAATATAAAAAGTGCTGTGGGAAATAATTATGTCACGAACAGACACTGAAATATCCATAAAATCATCTGCTAAAAAAAAAGAAAGGACATTTAGACCATCCATGTATAAAGTTATAATTTTGAATGACGATTATACTACAATGGACTTTGTTGTAGAAATTCTCGTAAAAATTTTTAGAAAAACCCTTGAAAAAGCTAACAAAATAATGCTTAATGTACATAGGAGAGGTAAAGGAATCTGCGGATTATACACAAGGGAAATTGCCGAAACTAAAATTGAAACTGTACACGCTCTTGCACAGGAACAGGGATTTCCTTTAAGATGTACTATGGAGAAGGAGTAAGAACATGATAAGCAAAGAATTAAGTTCAGCTCTTGGCTTTGCAGTTAGGGAAGCAAAAAAAAGAAGACACGAGTATGTATGTGTTGAACATGTTCTATTCGCGATTTTGAACCATGATTCAGGCTCTGAAATCATCAAAAATTGTGGAGTTGAACCAGAAAAAATCAAAAGCGACCTTGAAACTTTTTTTAATGATAGAATGACTAAAATCGATAAGAAAGAAGAATACGTGCTTCAACAGACCATAGGCTTCCAGCGAATGATCCAAAGAGCGATTAATCAGGCTCGTTCAGCAGAAAAAAATGAGGTTAACCTTGGCGATATTCTTGCATCTATTTTTTTAGAGAAAGATTCTCATGCTGCATATTTTCTTGAGTCAGAAGGTTTAGAAAGGGTCGACATCTTAAATTATATTTCTCACAGCGATACAATAACAAAGCTATCTGCTCCGGAACCTAATGCTCCTAAAAGATTCATACCCCAGACAAAAGAAAAGCCAAAACAAAAAAAAGCCAGCCCTTTAGCATTATACACGACTGATTTATTAAAAAAAGCTGAAAATAATAAAATAGACCCATTGATCGGAAGATCAAACGAAGTCCAAAGAGTTATGCAGGTACTTTGCCGTAGACGAAAGAACAATCCTATTCTTGTTGGTGATCCTGGTGTAGGGAAAACTGCTATTGCTGAAGGACTTGCCCTTAAAATCCAACAAAAAGAAGTACCTGAACTTTTAGAGGATTGCGAACTTTTCTCTCTGGATATGGGAACGCTGCTTGCCGGAACAAAATACAGAGGCGATTTTGAACAAAGACTAAAAGATGTAATAAATGAACTTATAACCAAAAAAAATGCTCTTTTAATAATCGATGAAATTCATACAGTTGTCGGCGCTGGCGCAACAACCAGCGGTTCAATGGATGCTTCTAATATCTTAAAACCAGCTCTTTCCAACGGTGATATTAAATGTATTGGCACTACAACCTACGAAGAGTATAAAAACCATTTTGAAAAAGATAGAGCTTTTGCAAGACGATTTGAAAAAATAGATGTAGGTGAACCTTCTATTGAAGAATCTATTGAAATATTACAAGGGCTTAAATCTTATTACGAAGAACACCATGATCTTAAATACTCTGATGAAGCCCTTGAAGCTTCCTCTAAACTTTCAGCAAAATATATTAATGACAGATGCCTCCCTGATAAAGCCATTGATGTTATTGACGAAGCAGGTGCGTATCTAAGATTGAACAAGAAAAAAAATCAAAAGACCATTTTCCCAAAAGATATTGAACATATTGTTTCAAAAATTGCAAGAATTCCAGTTGCCAGCGTTTCTTCGTCTGATAAAAAAAGTCTTAAAAAGCTTGATCAAAAACTCCTTAATGTCATATTTGGCCAGGATAATGCTATTGAAATACTTACTACATCAATTAAAAGATCAAGGGCCGGTCTTTCTGCCCCTGACCGACCGATTGGTTCTTTTCTCTTTATAGGACCTACAGGTGTTGGGAAGACTGAAGTTGCAAACCAATTGGCTTTAAATATGGGAATTAAGTTCCTCCGTTTTGATATGAGTGAATATATGGAAAAGCATGCAGTATCAAGACTTATTGGAGCGCCGCCCGGCTATATTGGATTTGATCAGGGTGGTATTTTAACTGACAGCGTCAGAAAACACCCACACTGTATACTTTTACTCGATGAAATTGAAAAAGCGCATTTAGATCTTTATAATATTTTACTGCAAATAATGGATTATGCCACATTAACAGATAATAATGGCAAAGCTGCTGATTTCAGAAATGTTATAATACTTATGACTTCCAATGCCGGTGCAAGAGAGATGAGTGCAAACCAAATTGGTTTTAGCAATGATCTAAAAGATGTTAAATCCCATGGACTAAAAGCAGTTGAAAAAACTTTCAGCCCCGAATTCAGAAATCGCCTTGATGCTATTGTTCAATTCCATCATTTGTCTCAAAAAATTATGGAACAAATTGTTGATAAGGATATGAGCCAAATAAAAGAACTGCTTAAAGAAAAAAATGTGCGGATTATCTATTCAAAAAAAGCACGTTCTTACCTTGCTAAAAAGGGTTATGATCCAAAATTCGGAGCAAGACCTTTACAACGGGTAATACAGGCTGAGATAAAAGATAAATTATCCGACGAGATTCTTTTTGGCAAACTTGTAAAAGGTGGAAAGGTATCCATCGGAATTCGAAATAAAAAACTTATATTTAACTATAAAAGTTAATGCCAGCAAAAGTTAATATCGGCCAAAACTAATGTCGGTATATAAATTATCCAGTAAACTTGAATTTCCACCACCCTATCTTGCAGAACCTAACGGGCTTTTATGTATTGGAGGAGATCTCAGCACAGAAAGACTCTTGCTTGCCTACAGCAATGGAATATTCCCATGGTATTCAGATGATGAGCCTCTGTTATGGTGGTCCCCTGACCCAAGGCTTGTTCTTTATCCAAAAAACATTAAAATATCCAGAAGTTTAAATAAAAAAATAAAAAATCATTATTTTAAAATTACTGTAGATAAAGCATTTGAAGATGTTATCTCAGCATGTTCCATGACTCGTACACAGAATAGCCAGGAAACCTGGCTTGTGGATGAAATGATTCATGCCTATATAAAACTTCATAAGGAAGGATTTGCTCACTCAGTTGAATGCTGGAAAAATGATCGACTTGCAGGCGGGCTTTACGGGATATCTCTTGGAGGATGTTTCTTTGGTGAATCAATGTTTACATATGTCAGTGATGCTTCAAAAATAGCACTTGCAACCCTGACAAATCATCTTTTAAATTTGAATTTTGATCTAATTGATTGTCAGGTTACAACTGATCATTTAATAAGCATGGGGGCTTTTGAAATTTCCAGGAAAGCTTTTTTAAATATACTTGAATATTCTCTACAAAAACCGACTATTGCAGGAGAATGGGACTTTTAAATATATTTTCTCTGTATTAAATCAACAACTTTTAAGATACTCTTTTTAACCGGCTCACTGCATTCTTCAGAAAAAGTTGTTATATCCTGAGCTTCGATTCCTATAATTGTAATTTTTTTGGGTATTTTTCCTCCAAGGGTCGTGCAATAAAGTGTAAGAATAGTTGCAAGATCAAATCCATGGGCAAAACTTAAGTTTATTGAATTACCAATATCAGCAACATCAAGCTCTTTCTCAAAAATTTTCCCAGGTTTACTTCCTGTTAAAAAAGCATCAACAACAATCAGATGATCAACATCTTCAAGAAGGTCAACAATTGCAATACCACCGGTTCCACCATTTGTGAGTATAACATGATCCCTGAGGGATGATACAGCTGCCAATTTTTCTATAACATAAAGTCCTGCACTGTCATCAGTTAAAAGGCTTGATCCAATACCAAGGATTTGAATTGTTTCATTTTTGATAATATTCACAGCATTATTTTATCGGTATCGTGATTCTATTTCCGTTTCATGCTTCGTATTTTCTGACCATTTTGTAAAATTGAAACTTCCATGGGCATTTTTCCGGGCATTGCGTGTGTTGCACAGGCAAGACATGGATCATATGCTCTGAAAGCCATTTCTATCTGGTCTAATATAGCATCATCAGAAGCACCATTTTTTATTAAATTCTTTGCCGCTCTTCGTACAGACATATCCATGCCAGCGTTATTCTGTGCTGTTGCAACTATAAGATTTACATCTGTTACAATCCCATTGGCATCGGTTTTATAATGATGATATAGAGTTCCCCGGGGAGCTTCAACAACTCCTATGCCTTCACCAGGTGTTTCAGTCGGTATCACTCTAACATCTGGATTTATAATATCGTCATCATGGGACAATCTTACTATTTCTTCACAGGCATATAGATTTTCAATAAGCCGTGCCCAATGAAATGCAAGGGTATTATGGACAATAGTGGTATTAAAAAAAGAATAAAACTCTTCATATGCTTCCTGGGCAAGTGCAGTTGACATACCTGTTGAAGCATTCAGCCTTGCAAGAGAATTTACTCTGTAAATACCACTTTCTTTTCCATCAACTCTGCCTTTCCAGCCAACATTTTTAAGATAAGGAAATTTAAGATATGTCCATGGCTCAACACGTTCTGCTATATGATCAAGATAATTTTCCGGCTTAAATTCAACAAACTCTTCTCCCATGGGATCTACAACTCTAATATCACCATCATAAAAATCAATTTTACCGTTATCATCCACCATACCCATATAATAAGTTTTGTGAATGTACGTATCGCTTAGTATCATATCCTTATACTTATCATTTGCTAAAATAAGGTCTTTAAATAGTTGGATTGAAACTCCGGCAAACTCTCTCATTTCCAGGCTCATTTTTTTTATTTCATCTCTTTGATCCTTTGTTATTGGTTTTGAAAGACCGCCGGGTATGGATGAAACAGGGTGAATTGCATGTCCGGCTATGATTGATTGTATCTTTTGAGCATACCCTCTTATCTTCATAACCTGCTTACCAGTATCAAGGCCAAGTACTTCAATAAGCCCGAGAATATTACGTTTTCCAGGTTCCGCATCAAATCCGGGAACAAAATCAGGAGCAGCAAGGGCAAAAAAATGTAAAAGGTGACTGTGGCTCATGTGAGCATTATAAAAAAGTCGTCTTAAATTTTCGGCAGCCTTTGGTATTTCAATGTTATACACTGCATCACAAGCCTTGGAAGATGCCATATGGTGAGCACCCGGGCATACACCGCAAATTTTAGGCATAATTCTGGGAAGTTCTTCAACAGGTCTTCCCTGACAGAACTTTTCAAAACCACGCAATTCTACTACCTGGAAATAAGAATCCGTGACATTCCCATCATCATCTAACATAATGTCAATCTTGCCGTGCCCTTCAAGTCTGGTAATTGGTGAAATTGTAATTTTTTTACTCATAATCAGAGCCTCTTATTTTCCATCTTTCATATTTTTATTAATTATTGCGTTGGGTAATGAAAATCTGTAAAAAGTTCCTAAGGGATCTTTTATTGAATTCACAGGTCTCAGCATCTCACCCCTGACAATATAATCATCCTGCCCTGTTGTAACTGCACTTCCAAAGGTTGACATGGCTTCAGTACCTTGGTCATACTGGTTTTCAGCAGGACCGAAGCAGCCTCGGCATGGCATGTTTGCATCAATACAAGTTGATCCACATCCTGATCTTGTAAAAGGTCCCATGCATATTATTCCTTGTTCTAAAAAACAAATATCAGGGTCAATCATTTTTTCATGAGGTCTTACAATCTTTTCTATTACCTTTGAGGTCATTGAATTGTTTCTTCTGCATTCAGAACATAATGCGTTTTTACCTGCAATTATAGTTCCTTTTTTCGGCAGATCGCCATTATCTGCATACCCTGCTATTATAGTTACTGCTTTTAAAATAATATCATAAGTCGGGGGGCAGCCCGGAACAAAATAATCTACATCAACAACTTGATCAAGAGTATTAACATGATTCTGAAAACTCGGCAGAGTCAGTGTACCAGATTTTTTTTTCACATTAATCTCAGGGAATATATTATCAGGGTTGAAACTTGAAGCTGTATCTTTATATGAACAATCAAAAACACCTTTTTTATCTGTAAAGTTCGCCATCCCCGGGATTCCACCAAAGCAGGCACAAGATCCAAAAGCTATCATAACCTTACTTTTTTTTCTTAATAATTGTGCGTCTTCTTTATGCTCCGAAGTTCTGATCATGCCATTAAAAAGAGTTATATCTATACTTTTATCATCATAATCAAAAAGATCTTTTCTTTTAAAATCCATTGCCACAGGCCAGTACACAATATCTGCAATACTCGTTATATCAAATACTTTCTCTTCAAGATCAAGTATTGCCACATCACATCCTCCACATGCTCCTGCCCAGTTTATGGCTATCTTGATTTTATTTTTCATTTTTATCTCCTAATTGCTGTTGTAATCCAACAGGATTTGCACCGAGTTCCCGCAATTTTTTATCCATGGCCTTTACTCTGGTTGCAAGAATTTTAGAATCTGCAACTCCAATATAGTCAAATATCAATCTTCCGGAATCAAGTCCAAGCTGATCCATTAATTTAGATGCAAGATGTATTCTTCTATCAGACAGATAATTCCCATGAAGATGATGACAGCTGTTTACAGGACAACCTCCAACAATAATACCGTCAACGCCTCTTTTGAACATCTCAAATAACAATGAAGTATGAACAGAAGAAGAACATCTTGTTCTAATTACCCGAAAATTTGTAGGAAGTTCACAATCATATTTTTTTATAAAATCAGCAGCAGAGTATGAACACCAATAACATAGCAGTCCAAGGATTTTCGGTTCTCCTTGCTGCAACCCATCAAAGGCGACATCAACCTGCTCAAGGATCTGTTTTTCTGAAAAATTAGTAAGAGATGCTGCATGGGTAGGACATACTGCCTGACAAAGACCACAACCCTGACAAAAGGCCTGATCGACCATTACTATTCCATCACCTGTTAACGAAATGGCTCCATGGGGGCATACAGTCTCACAGAACCTGCAATTTACACATGTCTCAGGATCAATATAGTTTGCAAACTTATGGATATTCAAATTTTTATTTAACATACGTGGGATAGCATTCATTGCAGCGGCCCTGCCTTGTTCAACAGCCTGCTGGACAACTTTTGGACCTGTTGAGGCGCCTGCAGCATAGACTCTGTCTACAAATGTTTCAGTGGGTCTGAATATCCTTGGTTGATTTTCTATTGGGAATCCTGCATTATCTAAAGGAATCTTTAACTTTTCAGCAAGGCTGTCACTCCCTTTTTTTGGAGTTTGTGCTGATGCGAGGACAATTATATCTGCATCAATTTCAAGTTTACCCTGCTCATTAAAAACATAATCTTCCATAGTAGAAGACTTTTGTTCGCCAAGTTGCTCAAGCTTTATCTTTAAACCTTTGTTCAAATCGAATTCTGTACCTGTTCCCGAATTAGCTTCTGAGTGGGCGTTGCTATTTTTCTCTATAGATTCAAGGTTACCCTGTACAAATTCAATGCCTATGCTCTGAGCAGAGTTATATAATGCCTCAAACGTTCTTTCATATGTCCTTATGTCATAATAATAGATAATTGTTATTCGCGCAGAAATCAGCATATTAGAGACTTGAATCGCCTGTTTCATAGTTGTTGCACAACATGTTTTCGAACAATATGGGACTCCACTGCTTATTTTACCACCAACTGCTCGTGACCCTGCACAAAGTATAAATACAATATGATCTGGCTCTCTCTGGTCAGAAGGACATTTTAACCCATGATCTATTATTCGTTCAAATTCCATCCCTGTCACGACATCAGGCTCTTTAGTGCCATATTCAGGCAATGAACCAAGACTTTTATGCTCAAATCCTGTACTTAAAAAAACTGCTCCGAAATAATCCTCAAAACATTTTTCTTCAGCTTTAAGATTAATTGCGTCAGCAGGACAAACTTCCAGACATTTACCGCATTCAGTGCAGAATTCTTTTATTATATTAAAAGAATCAGGTATAGCCATAGGGAAATCCTTATCAATGGCTTTTCTTATAAAAAGACCTTCTTCAAAGTCATTTTTTGCAAATTCAGGGCAAATCTCTGCACATTTACCACAGGATATACATTTGTCAGGGTCAACATATTCAGGAGCTTTTTTAATTTTAGCAAAAAAATTACCATCTCTCTTTTCAATGGTCTCAATTTCAGAATTAACAAAGGCCGATACTGAGGGCTCAACAATAGTATCGTTTATGTGTACAGGCCCCACACAATGGCTGATACATTTTCCATTCCAGTTTTCACTTTGGAATAAAATTCTAATCTGGGGAATCCGTCCACCAAGATATGAATTTTTTTCAACAAGAGTTGCTTTTAATCCTACTTGAGCAATATTTTTTGCAGCTTCAAGACCAGCAGCTCCTCCTCCTATTATCAAAGCTTTGTCTTCAATCACAGAATTTAAAATTAAAGGTTCATCATGAATAAGCCTGATATGTGCCATTCTTATTTGATCATAAGCTTTATTAAATGATTGTTCGCCCTTCTCATGAATCCATGCACATTGTTCTCTAATATTTGCAACTTCAAACATTGAAGGATTCATGCTGTATAGATTCATTAAAAAAGAAATCTTCTTTTCAGGAAATTTTAAAGAAGATCTTGCTGAGCATCCAATAAAAAGAAAAGCATTCACTTTTTCTTTAACAAATTCTTCAAAGACTGAAGTAAGAATTTTTTCCTGACATAAAGCTTGCACATGCTTTATCGAAATTATATTTTCAAGTTCCATGACTTTATTAAAAAGCAGGTCAGTATCAATCTTGGATGAAATTTCTCCCTGACAATCGCAAACTACGGCTCCGATTTTAGGGTATGTCATAATGTTATTCTCCAGAAATTACAGTTAATCAAATCTCAATGTATTAAAAATACAGTGTAACAAATCAAAATAAATGTTCAATAACTAATTTCAGTTTTCTGTTTATTATATCCACCTTGAATTTTTTCAAAAATGTATAATATTATACAGCGGTTATTTATTAATATGTTTTGCTATTTTATCAATATTAAGATAGTCTAATTAATAGGAGATAGACACTACAATGTTATTGAAACTTTTTTTAGCTTTCACTTTAATACCAGTAATCGAGTTATACCTTCTTATTAAAATTGGTACAGTTATAGGGAGTTTAAATACTATCTGCCTTGTAATTATAACAGGGTTCACAGGTGCCTGGCTTGCAAGAATGGAAGGCATGCACACCATGCTCAAAGTTAGAAAAAATATGGAACAAGGTATTATGCCGGCAGAAGAATTAATAGATGCCTTGATTATATTTTGTGCCGGAGTTGTCTTAATAACCCCGGGTATTCTGACTGACTTTGCAGGTTTATTACTTTTATGGCCTGTTACAAGGAAAAGATTTAAACAATTTTTAAGAAAAAAATTTGACAAAATGAGTCAACAGGGAAATATAAATATCACTCACCTTCATTAGGAGTTCATCGATGTTCTTCAAATTAATTGAAAAGAGAAGAAGCATAAGAAAATTTAAACAAAAAAAAATTGAGCGAAAAAAAATAGACAAACTAATCGAAGCAGCATTAAGAGCACCTTCATCAAGAGGTTTTAACCCCTGGCGCTTTATTGTAATTGATAACAAAGATATTCTTTATAAGCTCTCTGAATCAAAACCCCACGGCTCCTCATTTTTAAAAGATGCGGCACTTGGGATTGTTGTCTGTGGAGATATTGGAAAAAGTGATGTATGGGTAGAAGATACATCCATTGCAGCAATCTTTATTCAGCTTGCTGCTGAATCGTTAGAACTCGCAAGTTGTTGGATACAAATCAGAAAGCGTGAACACAATAAAACCTTAAGTGCTAATAAATATGTTAAGGAGCTTCTCTCAATACCCGATAATATGAATGTGGCGTCAATTATCGCTATAGGCTATCCAGACGAAGATAAACAAGGGCATACAAAAGAATCCCTTCAAACTGAAAAAATATTTTATAACAATTATAGTTAACTATGGATATTAGAGAAAGAGTTGTTGAATTAATAAAAAAAAAAGATAGCGACCTTCCTACACTGCCTGCTGTAGTTGACAGAATCATCGGAGCAGCTTCTGATTCGAAAACCACTACTGAAGAACTTGCAGAAATAATTTCCTTTGATCAGGGCATAACAAATAAACTCCTAGTGCTTGCTAACTCTGTGTATTATGGGCAACGAACTAAGGTCGACACTATAAAAAGGTCTATAACTGTCATTGGATTTGATGAAATAATTGGGATTGCTCTTGCCATGAGTATTCTCTCATCTTTCTCTGATAAATCCGGTCTTGCTCTTGACATGAAAGTCCTATGGATACACGCCATTGGTGTTGCAACCGCTGCCAAAGAACTTGCAAAACGTACAAACCCCAGCATTGCAGATAAAGTTTTTATACCTGCCCTTCTGCATGATATGGGAAAAGTTATACTATCAATATATTTTAAAGAAGAATATATAGAAGTAAGGCAAAAAGCGATTGAGCAAAAAAAGACTCTTTACGTTATGGAAAACGAAATATTAAAAATCAACCATGCCTCTCTTGCAGCGCTTTTAATGAAAAGATGGAATTTTCCTAATTCCATACTAATGCCTTGCAGATTTCATCATAATCCTGAAAAATGTCCGATAAAACTTCAACACATGACCTTAATTATCAACCTTGCTGATTATCTTTGCCAAAAAGCAGGCATAGGACATAGCGGCAATCCAGTACCTGTCACTGTCAAAAATTCATTTCAAAAAGTTGGAACAAATGCGCAGATTCTACGCATGATTATTGAAAAGCTTAAAAAGAAAGAAGACCAGATAAAAGAATTTTTTAGAATTACTACTGAATAGACGATTTCAAGCAATTGCCAAATCTTAAATATCTTTAAATAACCTATTACCATTTGAGTCAAATGCCGCTTTTGAAAACTTTTCTAAGCTGTCATTTAAAGCTTCAACTTCAATGGTGCCTGAGATATTAATATCCTTTTCAACTCCTTTAGTTTCCAATATTTCAATGGCATTCATAATACTTAGAGTTTCAACATCCCTTGCCGGCTGAAAACCTTTTTTATCATTTCCTTTGATAACTTCCGAGAGAATATTACACTTGACAAGATCTATAAGCAGAAGCCGTACAATTTTATTAGGAATTCTGAGTAAATTTGATATTTCAGATGCTGATAAAGATACTTCGCTATCCTTAAATCGTCTTACACTGAGAAGAATAATTCTTAATGAAAGTAGCTTTTTATTTTTAATACTGATTACATTAAAATCAGAGTCATCTGTTTCAAGAGAATCTATATTTTCAAATGCAAATGACATTTCAGCACCGCTTAAAAGTATCAGCCAGCTCATTTGAAGCCAGATCAAAAAAAGAGGCAGGGCAGCAAAACTGCCATAAATTGCATTATAATGGGTGACCTGTATCTGAAAGTTCAAATAAAGAATCTGCGTAATCTGATACATAGTACCTGCTATAATACCTCCAAGAAGTGCTGCTTTATAGTTTACCTTGGTGTTTGGAATAAAAATATAAAAAAATATAAAAATAAGCCAGGCAGTAAAAAAAGGAAGTAGATGAAATAAACTTTGTAATAATATGCCTTGACCAAACAAATTAGAAAATTCCGATGTAATAAATATAGTCAGGCTTCCTGAAAAAATTAGAAAAAAAGATGCGGTAATAAAAAGCGCAATATAATCAGCAAATTTTCTTACCAGAGTTCTTGTATTGTTAACCCACCAGATAGTGTTAAAAGAATCTTCGATGTGGCTGAACATTTTTATTATTGACCAGACAAGTAGAATAATTCCGGGGATAGCCATTACACCGCTTTTTGTTTCTCTTAATAAATTTGAAGAAAACTCGATAATTTTACCAGTTACATCCTCATGGCCTGGAAAAGCAGATAAAAGCTGGGACTCAAGCATTTTTTCAAGCCCAAACCCTTTGGAAACCCCAAATGCCATTGCCATTACCGGAACTATGGAAAGCAGGGTATAAAAAGTAAGCGCTGATGCTCTTAAAATACACTGGTCTTCTTTAAATCCCTTAACTGCAAACAATACACTTTTAGTCAATTTAGAAATATTAAGTTTCTGCATTTTGTTTTTCAAACCATTTTTTAAGTTTTTCAAGTCCTTCTTCTATTGAAACTTTTGGCACATACCCAAGTTCTTTTTTTGCTTTTGAAATATTAAACCAATGAGAAGTTGCTGCCTCTTTCGCTGCAAATCTTGTAATAGGCGGAGCGTTTTTAATTCGAAAAATTCTATAAATTAATTCAAAGACAGCCCCGACATAATATGCAGTGCTCCCTGAAACTCGTCCTTTAATTGAGGGAAGTCCTGCAAAAGCAAGATACTGATCAGCCATATCCCATTTAGAAACCGGATGGTCCTGGCTAATAAAATAAATATTTCCTGATAATGAAGAATTTGATTTTAATTTTTCAGCAGCAAGAATGTGTGCATCAGCCGCATTATCAATATATATAAAATCTACAAGATCATCTACTTTGCCAATTTTCTTTAATTTTTTTGCTCTTTCAATAATGGAAGGCATTATATGATTATCCTCTGGTCCAAAAATAAAAGGAGGTCTTAAAATTATTGTTTTTAAATCATAAGCAGTTTCTTTAACAACAATTTTTTCTGCCATTGCTTTGGTTTCAGAGTAATATCCTTCAAACTTTTCAGGATATGGTGTATTTTCATCTACTCCCTCCATATCCTTACCATTAAAAATAACACTTGGAGAGCTTGTATAAATAAGTCTTGAAATTTTATGCTGTTTACAAGCAGTAATAATGTTCTTAGTGCCAGTTACATTGACACCAAAGAATTCATCCCAGGTTCCCCATAGTCCAGGTTTTGCAGCTACATGAAAAACTATATCGCAATTGTTACATGCATCTTTAACTTGATTTAAATTTCTAAGATCACCCTGAATCTGATCAACACCAAGCTTATCAAGATCCGAATAATTATTTCTGGAAAAAGATTTAACCGAACAACCTTTTTTAAGAAGCTTTTTAACTATTGCTTTTCCTAAAAAGCCACCACCGCCTGTAACAAGCACCTTTTCATTCATATTAATAAGTATTTTATAAAATTATTGAATTTTTATTCGTACTCTTAAACCAACTAACACAACAAGGTAAGCATTGCAAGGAATTAGCAGCTTCAAAATATATTTTAACTCATATTGTTTAGTATGATAGAATTAAGGCATCTTATAAATCAAATTAATATTATAAATTCAATTCACAAAAACCCTTACGTCTGTAAGGTATAATATCTTTTACAATATATTTTTTATTCCTTGACAAAATAAAATCAAAGGCTTAGATAAAATTAATAGTTTTTTTTAACAGATTGGTAAGTTTTAGTTATATTATTATTAATTTTTTAGAAAGGAGAAAAATAGATGCAAGCATTACTTATTATGGTTGTTGCTTTTATTGGCTATATTGCAATGTACAGCCTGTACGGCAAATTCATTGGGAACAAAATTTTCAAACTTTCTGGAGATGTCTCCGTACCTTCAAGCGAGCTTGAAGATGGGATTGACTATGTACCAACAAAAAAAGAAGTTATTTTCGGGCATCATTTTACATCCATCGCCGGCACTGGTCCTATTGTAGGCCCTGCTGTTGCAATAATCTGGGGGTGGGTACCCGCGTTAATATGGGTCTTTTTCGGAAGTATCTTTATGGGCGCTGTACATGATTTTGGTGCTTTAATTATTTCAATGAGAAACCAGGGAAAATCAGTTGCTGATTATACTGGTAAATATGTTAATAACCGCACCAAATTTTTATTTTTCCTTATTGTATTCCTCGAGCTCTGGATTGTGATTGCAATTTTTGGTCTTGTAATTGCTGTTGTTTTTGCCATGTATCCAGTATCTGTATTCCCGGTATGGTGTGAAATTTTAATAGCTCTTTATCTTGGACACTTAATATACAAAAAAGGCAAAAATATTATAACATGGTCTATTATTGCAGTTGTTGTCATGTATATCACAGTTGCAATTGGAGCATATATGCCTATAAAAATGCCTGCAGTTGCAGGAATCCCACCAACTGGTGTATGGACTATTATATTACTTATATATGCATATATTGCATCAACTCTTCCTGTTACTACTTTGCTCCAACCCCGTGATTTTATTAATTCACATCAACTTCTTGTTGCCATGGCTCTTCTTATCCTTGGTGTTATATTCTCTGCTTTTGGAGGCAACCTTGATATAGTTGCGCCAGCAGTTCAGATTGCTCCTGCAAAAGCCCCACCAATGTGGCCATTCCTGTTTATCACTATTGCATGTGGTGCAATTTCAGGATTTCATGCCCTTGTTTCTTCTGGCACATCATCTAAACAAGTAAGAAATGAAAATGACTCCTTATTTGTTGGATACGGCTCAATGCTCATGGAAGGAACCCTTGCCACATTAGTTATTATTGCCGTTTCTGCTGGAATTGGAATGGGATATGTTACCAAATCCGGTGAAACCCTTGTAGGCGTCGCTGCATGGACAACACATTATTCTTCATGGGCAGCTGCAGCTGGATTAGGATCAAAGATCAGTGCATTTGTTAATGGATCTGCTAATATGATAGCATCAACCGGTCTGTCTTTTAAAATTGCTGTTGTTGTTATGGGTGTTTTTGTTGCTTCTTTTGCCGGCACAACTCTTGATACAGCAACAAGAATCCAGAGATATATTGTTTCTGAACTCTTTGGAAGCGTTAAAATGGACTTCCTTACAGGAAAACATGCTGCTACATTGATTGCAGTTGGCACAGCCCTTATTCTTGCCTTTGCAACTGGTGCAGGAGGAAAAGGTGCACTTAAACTCTGGCCTTTGTTTGGAGCTGTAAACCAGACACTAGCAGGACTTGTTCTTATTATCATAACGGTCTATTTGAAAACAAAAGGTGGAATGAAATGGTTAATTTCAGGAATCCCTGCGATATTCATGATTATCATGACTATATGGGCACTTTTCTTGAACCAGTCAAAATTTGGAACTGCTGACAACGCATTATTACAGGTTGTTAACGGGATTATTTTAGTTCTTGCTATCTGGATTGCTGTTGAAGGACTAATAAAATTCTTTTCCATAAAAGACGAAACCTGATAAATACTGATCAGGCAAACAAATAATTAACTCTTTATAATCTTAAGCAACCTCTCTTAAAAGGGTTGCTTAAGATTCAATTTTCTTTTATTTTGAATGTGTACTTAAATGCTTATAAACTTAAAAAAATATTATTTTAAACTTATTAGCCTGACAATATCTCTTTTTATAATTTTAGGCGCCACTAAAATCCTTCATCTCCCCACTTTTCATACACTAAATGCTCCATCTTTTTTTCCGACACTCTTTTTTGTTCTCTCTGCAATAACTGCCATTGCCGGCCCGCTTTTTTTAAGAACGCTTTTTGCTCATTTTATGCGTGATAAAAAAAATGTATCTATAGACAGTTTTAAAAAATTTCAAAAAGGACTTATAAGCATATCTATGTTAACGCCCTTTTTTGCCTTTATTGCAGTTGTCTGTGAGTTTGAAAAGTTTTATTCTGCAAGTATTATTATATTATCACTTTATGCAATTTATTATTATTTCCCAAGCAAAAAACGAATTGTTTTTGATAAAAAAATATTTAGAATAAATGAATAATTTTAGATTCAAACTATTTGAATTAATAAAAAAAATAAAACACGGCCTGGTATCTTCATGGAAGATTGCTGATGAAGTAGCTAGAAGCAAAGCAATTGAGGGTGCAGAAGCAGAGCTTGAAGAACTTGAATATATCTTTGCCCTGCTTGTACAGGGTTCATTTATTGGTATGCCTTCACCTCCGGTACAAATTTCCCTTGATCTGCTCCCTTTAATGGAAAAAGATCTTGTTTTAATGTTAGAGAGAATAAACACATCTAACCAACCATTATCCAAACTTTTTTCAACATTTGACATAGGCTGAAAATAAAAAATGAAATATCCCGAGACTATATTCTTTATTGGCAAAGGTGGTACCGGAAAATCTACTACATCTGCTCTTATATCCCTAATGTTTGCAAACACACACAAAAAAGTTGGCCTTGCCTCTTTTGACTATGCCCATAATCAGTCAGATATCTTTGAAAAAAATCTTTCAGACAAAGCATATCCCATAAATCCCTTTTTAAAGGTACTTCAAATTAATCGGGATAAAGAGATCAAAAAATATTTAAAAGATACTCTCCAAAATGTAAAAAAAACTTATTCTTACCTTACTGCTTTTAACCTTGGAGACTATTTTGATGTACTGAAATTTTCACCCGGAATGGAAGAATATGCACTTGTGACTGCATTCTTAAACGTTAGAAAACAATTTATGGATTATGATTATCTGATAATTGATATGCCTCCCACTGCAGTTGCATTAAGATTTTTTAACCTCCCTTCTTTATCTTTAGCCTGGATTGAGCAACTTGAAAAACTACGCATGGAGATTTACAAAAAAAAGGAGATTATATCTAAAATCAAAATTGCCGGCAAAGAATTTGAGCGTGATAAAGTACTTTCTAAAATAAGAGAAATTAAAGAAACCTATATAACTCTGAAAAATATTTTTCAAACCAAAAAAAAATCAACTCTTTATATTGTTTTTAATCATGATTTGCTATCTATTAATGAAACTAAAAGAATTATTGAAGATCTTAATAATTTTCATATCAATACCGCAGGTCTTATTTGTAACAACAGACAGAATAATTCAGATACAAGTGATTTAAAAGACATGCCTTTATCTGGCCAAATTAAATTTCTCCCCTTCTCTGACACTCCGTTAATTGGTGAAATAGCATTACAAAAATTTATTCAGGCAAATAATCTATCTACTGAAAAAGTCCTAAACCTAAAAAACTAAAAATAGATACCCATAAAACTTGAAAAGTGATAAACAGGTTTCTAAATATGTATTATTAAATTTCAGAAAGATATAAAAAATGGAAAAAGTATTATGCGTTAAAAGAAAAATTCTCCCTAGAGAATGGGTCAAAAAAAAAAGTATTATAATAATTGATGAATCAACTTTTTTTAAAACCTGCTCCACTTTTGATTTTGAGTTTAAAGAACGAGAAATAATTGAAAAAAACCAAGATTTCAAACAAATAATACCTTATATCATGATTCAGACAAAAGACTTAAAGTATATTGCTGTTTATAAACGGAAAGGCAGTGAAGAAAGATTGCATGATCTCTGGTCAATAGGTATTGGAGGTCATATAAATCCAATAGATGCAAATAAAAACAACCATTCACTCAAACAAATAATTATAGCCGGTATGCAGCGAGAGCTAGGTGAAGAATTGGAAAAAATCGGTGATATGGATCAACCTGTTTTTTCGGGAATAATAAATGAGGAAGAAACTGATGTTGGTTCTGTGCATCTCGGAGCTGTTTTCAGAATCTTAACAAATAATAAAAATAGTTACATCAGTGGAGAAGAGCTTGTTGATTTCCAATGGATTGAGACTGAAAAAGCTGTCACTCTTAATTTAGAACTTTGGAGTAAGCTGACTCTCGAACTTATTGAGCTTATTGGTTGACCTTATTAAGCTTATCACAAAATAAAGGTCAAGTATAAGTTTCCATCCCACCTTAAAAAAAGAATAGAAATATTAATTTGTTTGTTTCTTTAAAAAAACATGCGCTAAAATTATATTTTCTCAAGATTTTATTACATACCAATCATTCTGAGTCCTTCTTCAGTTTCATAATATGGTAAGATATCATAGGAGTAGCCTTCAACACCAAAATAAACAGCCAGGCTATCACCAACGGCCTGAAGTCCTTCTGCAAGGCGAGAATTATCAACTTCATACAAGGTAATAGAATGGATACCGTCAAATCTGTTTGAAGAGATATAAGGGCCTTTTTTTACCAAAAATCCAGGTAGAGCTGGCGCTGTAAGAAAACGTTTTGCTATTTCTCTGGCACTTTCCGGTGGATATGTAACATTTGAAATTATAATCATTGTTTTGCATCTCCTTTTACTTATAAAAATTATTACTAAATTAAGTATTTACACTTTTTTACTCAAAGATAAAACAAATATTTTTTAGCAACGGAGAAAACAATCATGTTTGCAGTATAAAAACTACTGACAAACAAAATTATGATCTTGCGAGGTCAAATTTTTGATCAGCTTTTTTTAGAATTTTTTTGCAATATCATTATCAATTACATAGATACAAATCTTATTTGCGCCCTGCTGAGTATAATTAAACTTTTCAACAAGATTATTTATAAGGAACTTTACATCTGTCTTGATCCTATTGTCATAGGCTTTAAAATCATCAGTATCAAAATCTTTTATTGCACGTCGAAAATTTTCATTCTCAATAAAGGGTTCTAAAACACGATTTTTTAAATTGTGTGCATATCGTTCATATAAAGATAGAAAAAGTTTTGTTTCTTCGATGGTTTTGCCATCAATCATAATTTCCTGACTTAATGAATGAGTAGTGTATTGTTTTAAAACATCTGACCTGAATTCCTTACTCTTTGTTTCATCAATACTCCCTGCAAAAAGCCTGCTTTCAATACTTTTAAAAAAACCCTCTGAAATTTCCAGTTTTTCATGGGTAAAAACACATTTTATTGAAGAATCATTTTCAAAATTTACTGCAGAGATATAGTTTTTAATATCCTTTACTATTTGTGCCTCATTATAATAATAAAGTGATTCTTTTACCTGTTGCAATACGCAATAGTCATACATCTTAATCAAAGATGACATAAATTCCTCAGGTATCATTTTTTTATATTCATCTGAGAGTCCATTAAAAAATAAACAGAGCTCAGGCATGTTAATAAGTTGATCTTCTCTTAAATATCTTGAATAGAACTGATCAAAAAGTTTAATGGAATCCCTTCCTGAGAACCCATTGTTTCCTTCTTTTTCTGATTCTATAATTATTTTTCGCCACATTTTCACATCAAGTGCTTTTCTATCGTCCTCATCTATCCATGATGGTATATTTCCTGAATAAATTTCCATTTTTAAAAGCATCAGGCTCTTATCACAATAAAATTTATACTTTTCAGGTTTCTTGATCCATTCAAGTAATGCATCAGATTTTTCATTAAGACGTGTGGATATAACAATTTTTGCAAAATTATGTAAAACCATGGGAAGAAAACTTTCATCTATATGTTTCCCAAAAATATCCCTATAAATATTAACCTCGGTTTTTACATCTAAAACATATGGAATATTTATATACTGAATTCTGTCAGAAAAAGATGGAACGTCTTTAATGTTTTTTTTATCTTCCGGGTTCATAAGTGCAAAAAATAACGAGTTTACTTTTTCTTCGATATCTTCAACTTTATGCAGGCCCTCACTGATAATGTTATGAAGTTCAACCATACGGTCAATATTATGTGATTTTATGTCCATTAGGGCATAGATTCCGTTATTCACTTTTGCAAATTTTGAATAAATATAATTAATTATATTGGAGTCCTGAAATAATATGTTAATTCTTCTTTGGATTATTTCATTATAATAGAAATCTCTTCTTACAGGCTTGTCTCCCGGGTTAAAAACACTAATTCCATTACCAAGTCGTCTGTTAAAATCATATGGGCGAGCATACAACATATTGAACACTTCAGTTGGGTTGCCAAGTCTTTCAAGAAGCGATTGAAATATCGAAGTACAAATTGTACAGGCTTCTTCATTAAAAACCCATTCATATTCTTTTTCTGTAAATAATCTCCATTTAAATTCGTCATTTTCTATGATTCCATCCAGAACATCTCTTCTGCTTTCTTTAGGTATCATTAAAATTGGGTTATCGTGAGACATACATGGAATCTCAATATAATCTTTCTCATATTGCTCTGCAATTTCTTCTTTTTTTCTTTTATTTTTTGAATGTTCTGTTTTTTCCATAAAGCTAAGATAATTTTCAAAAGCAGTTATAGTTTCAGATTTTTCTAATCGCCACAGCTTTTTTACATCAAGACGCCATAAAATCTCATATCGCAGGCCATTGTCAGTATTTGCATATTGCTCAAATTTTCTTAAAAGATTATTTAGAAATGTACTTTTCCCACATCCATGGGGCCCATGGAAAATATATATTCTATTTTGCTGGGTACCATGACGTAAGCTTTCCATCTGTTTCATGAACCTGTTTGCAAATAACATATCTGTAAAATAAGGTTCCTCAGATCCTTCTACAAAAAGTTTTGTACAATCATAGGCAGTAAAATCGAATTCTTCCGGGTCATCGAATAATGCAGTGTCAAAAATCTGAACATTGCTCTTAATCATATCATGGAACGCCTGAAAAACATTTCGTAAAAGTATAGATGGATTTTGTTGAAGAAGATTTAAAAATTCTTTAAATGGTACAGGCTTAAGTTTTTTAAAATCAACTGTTTTTTTATCAAGTAATGTAAAAGCCTGTTCTATGGAAGTACTGCCATTAGAATTATCATCATTCATATTTTAATTATATCTCCTGCTTATGAAATTTTCTATTTTCAATAACATAAAGAATTTTCTTCCATTCAAATTTTTCTTTTTCTGATGACTCTGGCGTTTGATAATTCGGATCCCAAAAATTTACATAACTTTTATCTGATGTAGCCTGTTTTGCAACTTCGTGGGTTTCGAGTTTTATTGGACCGCCCCATAAAAATTCAATACCCATCATAGTGTTTTCTATAAAATCTTTTTTTAAGGGTTTTTCTTCAAATTTATGAACAAGATATAATAAACCCTGTTTTGACTTCTCATGATTAACAGAAATAACTGGTGGATGATAAAGAGTATCTATAACCATTTGTCTATAGTCTTGGGCATTTCTTGATTTAATATAATACTCCCTTGTCATTCTTGCCTTATTCAATCTTTGACCTGATACAAACAATTTATGTTCATTAACAAACTCCTGATCAATGTATCTATTGATAAAAGAAAAATCACATAAATTTTCACGTACGCTGAAAATATAATCTAAGCCTGTACCTTTTAATTTATTAAAATGTTTTTTTTCGTGTTCATCTTTCAGCATAAAATATTCCAGATCAAAACAGCCTCTATCTTCCATGGAGAGAATGTGAGAAAACAGTCGCAGACCAAGTGCATATGGATTTAAACCAAGCTTAGGCATAGCAGTAACTACTGCATTTACTTTTGCAAAGCTTACTTCATGACCATTTATTCTTTCATCTTTCATAAACAGAGTTTCATGCCAGAAACTTGCCCAGCCCTCATTCATTATCTTTGTTCTTATTTGTGGCTGGAAGTAATTTGAAGTCTGCCTTACTATCTCAATTATAGATTTCATCCATTTATTTTCATCTTCTTTTAAAAATAATGAGTGCTTAATTATATACTGGATAACATCGAGATGTTCATTGTTACTTTCTCTGGCCTCTTTTTTTTTTGTTTTATAAAACTCTGTAAATTCCGGGTGTTTTATAAAAACATCTTCAAAAAATATTGCTTCAAAGGCTTTTTTATTCTCTTTTTTACACTTGTTGTATCTTTCTATTTCTTTTAGATAATTATTAGTAGTAATTTTTTTTTCTTTTTGAAGAAAAATATCAAAATAGCAATCAACCTGAGTAAATTTTTTATTCTCAGGAAAGGTAAGCATATTATTTATTTCTCTATGATAATTAACAAGATTATCAATTCCTCTTGCAAACTCAATAACATAATCAACCCATCTGCCTTTTTCTGCACGGTATCGTGCAATAACTCTCTTGTCAGAAAGGGCTTTACCTGTTAAGTCAAAATCCCAGGTGTTTTTGAAAAAGAGGTTGTTTTGAAAAAAGTCTATATGACCTAAAACATGATAGAATATCATCACATTCAACCAGTCAGGATTATTATCATTATAAAAAGAAATAGCAGGTCTTGTGTTAATAACTGTTTCGTAAGGATTATTTGGATAAAGCTCATACACTCCTTTACCGGAAATGGTTT
This sequence comes from Desulfobacteraceae bacterium, assembly GCA_021107575.1. GTDB lineage: Bacteria > Desulfobacterota > Desulfobacteria > Desulfobacterales > Desulfobacteraceae > JAIOSM01. The sequence goes on from JAIOSM010000089.1 coordinate 30,008, forward strand.
GTACGTCATGAACCCAGTAATCATACAAAGTCGGTATCATTACTTTTGGGCTCAGCTCAATCATATCCTTGTTTGTAACTATATATTCAAGAGTCTCATCATCAAACTTAAGGCCCTGATCCCTGGCTCTTTTTTTGCATTCCTCCATTATTCCTTTTGCATGTTGGCTAACCAGTTCCATTTCTCATTTCCTGTTTTAAAATTTATGAAATAAGTTTTTTTATACCCTGAATAATTCTCGAATCATCTGAACTTTCACTAAGTACATCCATTTTAATATAATTCTTTTGTTTACTCAGGATCTCAGATTTTTTTAAATATAGTTCTACCTCTGTCTGTCTTGATTTTGAATAAGTATGTTCAACTATTGAAATTCCGACTCTTGAAGCATATCCAAGCATTTTTTTAAGCTCTTCTATTGCTTCCTTACCATCTGTGTCCCAATCATCTCCATCAGTGCCATGAAAAATAAAAATATTATAATCCCGTGCTAAATTTTCCTTTTCAACAATATCATTTACCATTTTATAGCCTGAAACAACTTTAGTACCTCCTGCGACCTTATATGAATAATACTTATAAAAATCCTCGACTTCCCTCGCCTCTGTATCATGAAGAATAAATCTTGTTTCAACTTGTTTCTCATATTGATAAAGCAACCATGAATAAAGCATTACATGCTGTGATACGACAACCTGAGTAGTTTTGCCTCCCATGGAACCGGAATAATCCCTTACAAAAAAAACTATTGCCTGGGATTCAAAATCTTTTTCTCTTGATAAAATTCTATAAACCAGATCTCTTGGAGAAATAATAAATGATGTAGGATCAATATCAGAAACATCAGGGATATTCCCAAGGCATCTGTTTGTTTGAACTACTTGTTTTAGAGTAGCCTTTTTATCAAGAACCTGGCCAACACCTCTGTTTTTGTCAGTCAAGTCATAAATATACCGTGAAAGAACGCGCTTTTTACCTTTATTACTTAAATTAGGAAGATCAAAATCCTCGGACAAACTCTTCCCCAGTTCATAGGCATTGGATTCAAGTTCATGTTCTCCTCCTTCTCCCTGACCCGGCCCTTCTCCTCCTTCGCCCTCGCCTTCTTCTTCAGAAGGTCTCAACGGCTCTTCTCCAATCACTTCGCCTTCTTGGCCTTCACCGGTTCCACCTGTTGAATCTCCCTGACCTCCTTCAGACTCTGGTACAGGTTTATCATGAATAAATTTTTCTTCTACGGTTGTTGGAACTATTATAATCCGCTCTTTACCTCTCTTGCTGGGCTTTACAATTTTACCGATACGGATCTTTCGCTTAAATCCGTCATCTTCTCGTTTACGATCCCTTTGGAGTAGTTCATCCAGAGTTACCATTTTATTTGTCATCCTCCTGGCTGCAAAAATATTCTATTGTTTTTTGAGCACAAGTACTGCAATATTTTAGTTTACCCATCATTGTTGTAACCATTCGGTCATAAAGTTTTTGATTTTCTTCATTGGTTCTGTTAGCCAGCGCTCCTATCAGGCTACCTGCACCTGCAATATCAGATTTTAATCTGACGTCTGTAACGGCTTTAACAAGTTCTAAATTATCCATAAAATCATAATTGATATCCACAGAGATTTTCTGTCCATAAATTTTCCTGATGGAATTTCTAAACGATGTCCTTTGCTCGTCAGTTTTAAGCCCTAATCTGTCTTCAACATTTTGAATATAACGTTCATCAATTTTAATAGCTTTTAACTCACCTGACTGAGGGTCTTTATACTTCCACATCATATCAACCCCAAGGTTCTCTGCATCAATACCTATAATCATATTTACATAATTCATAACATCTTTTTTAATTGCCAGAGGCTCGTCCATATATGCATTAAACATTTCAGTCATAACTCTTTCACGATAAAGTCCTCTTGCGATTTTCAAATCTTCAAGAAACTTGCTGCGATCCTGAGCATCATTCACATAATCAAGAATTATTGTTTCAAGTGCTTTAAAAATATCCAGGGCAAACATGCATTTGCCTTCGTTTGTTTCTGAGCTCTCAAGCAATAGCTGAACTGCCCTGCCAAGGTTTCTCTGCCCAAGTCCTTTTTGTCCAAACCGCTTTGTAATATCTGTTTCTCTATTTAATGTATCAATCAATTCGGCAAGGGTTTTATGGCTTTTTTCACCAGCCACTTCTCCTGCTGCAAGTTTCATTGTTTCCACAGGCGTTAATTTTTCAGATCTGGGCAATCTTGATAGAATCACACCAACAGATGCGGCATAATTGAGGTTTGGATCCTGGTGTAATGTCTCATGATTAAAAGTGGTTTTAACATCACTTCCAATAGCATAACTTGTTAATGTTTCCTGAAGTTTATAATCTGTGTTATGTGCCACATAGCAAATACGACATCTATCAATAATTGGAGCTTCTTCTCTTTCTGCAAGAAACGTATCAAATTCTGAATTATTACTTGTGGCAATAATTAAAGTGTCAATTGGCCATTTGAATCCATCCAGCTCTATTGATCTGTTCTGAATCACCCCCAGATAGACCTGTACAAGGTCTTTTTTGTTCTTATATATTTCATCACTGAAATGTATTCCACCTCCTGCAACTCTGGCAAGAGCACCTCTTCTTAAGTCAAACCTGTAAGGATTATTTGTATCAGATATATGAAGCAGTCTTTGAATGGATTCTTCTCCCAAAAGATCAACTGCTGAAGAGGTGATTTTATCCTTGGCAGGATACTTTCCTGTCACAGTACCAAGGCTTTCAATCAAAGGTACAGGGATGATATCAATAAATGCTAACATTTTCTTGATGTCATTATCTGTATGTGCTCGTATTAATTCCCAGATATAGGCACTACAAGCTCCAAGTGGACGATATTTTTCATATATTGATTCTAATTTTTTGGGCGGGAATTTAAAAATTTTCTCAAAATGCTTTCTTGAACCATCTTTTGTCTCCATAAGATTCATGGCAAGAATCATGGGATCTTCATAAGTCTGAGACTCAACAGTCTTTATTTTTCCAAAACTGCCTAATTTATCAAGATTATTAAACTTAAAAGTATATCTTCTATTATCTGGTTTAGTCAAAAACTCTCTGTACTGATCGCACAAAAAATCCACAAAAAACGTTTTACCATTTCCGGGCTCACCAACCAGAACAAATGCCATCTCACCTGATGAACCACCTTCTGCTGCATCTTTCACAAAGGATACAAAACTGTTTATTTCATCATACATCCCAATAAGATGTTTTTTCTTTTTGCTGAAAAGATCAAATTGATAGGTTGTTTTCCCTTTTACTGTAATCTTCTGAATCCCAGCCTTTAAAATCATTCTGGAGACGCTCTGAAAAGCGTTTTCAAAAGCTCGTTTTCCTTTTTTAACAGAATCTATGTGATGTGAAAGAGTTTGATTCTCACCCATTTTTTCCCTCCTCCGGGCAGCAGGAAGGTTAATGCTGCCATGATTAAAATCATTTAAATAACTAAAACTAATTAAACATGCCCACATTATGAATCATAAATATACCTAACTAAGATTTTAACAACCCATATTTTCCATGTCAAGAAATAATTCGTAATACGACAGATAAAAATAAATTTTACTTTTAGTAAAATTTTACTTTTTCAAATTTTTAATTTATGATATCTTAATATATACGGTAATATTAGTACGTTATAAAAATACATTAAAGCTATTGATTCAAATTTGCAAACCATGGAGCCAATACGATGGATACAAACTCTTTCTTAACTGTTTCGCAACTTTCCAATGAGCTTGAATCAAGTGAAGTAATTATTAAGTTCCTTGTTAAAAGATTCAAACAATTGGTTCCCGCCACAAGCCACCAAGGCCAAAGCCTTTACCACCATGATAGCATAATCACTCTGATATTTTTATTAGATGAAATAAATAGAGGTGTTTTACCTTCTACAATTGAAAAAAATTTTAAAAACAAATCAACTAAAGTTGCTACTCATAGTGAAAGCTCAGTTACAAAAAAAAATATTAGCTTTCAGGAACGAACTGTAAGAGCTCTTGAAAAACGAGCTGAGGCTGAGGAAAAACAAGTTTTAGCAATGACTAATATTGTTACTGCAATCAATCAATTTAAAGCCTCTTTCTTAAATAATTCTGAAAACCAACAAAACAATCGGCCTTATAAATCTGAGGAATTC
>JAIOSM010000459.1 GCA_021107575.1 Desulfobacteraceae bacterium
ACAGTTATTATTTTGTTAACCCTTTTAGCAACATACTTTTGCATTGTAATGAATGAATACCATCTTAGATATTTTATTTTTTTCAAATATGATTTTGTGCTCCTGATGGTAATTTTTCTGTCAACAGTTATTGGATGATGTATGGTCGCAACAAGAGGAATATTTTTTGATATTGAGAGCATTGAAAAAGCAAGGCATTGATTGTCATGTATGATGTCATATTTACCATAATTGCCTTTAAGATAACGGTTTGCACGCATGCCAAAAGTGAAAGGCTCAGGGTAGCCCATAGTTGAGACTCCAAACCATTCCATAAAATTGATAGGATCTTTTAGTTCAGCTAAGCGCGGTGTTCTGAAAAGGTCATCAGGATTATACAGATCAAGGGTTGGAATCATTGTAAGTTTTGAACCTGGGAAAAGTTCAGGATTGCCAGGTCCTGATATGACTTCTACACTATGTCCCAAGTCTGAAAGTGCCCGGGATAAATTTCTGATATAAACGCCTTGCCCGCCGCAATGGGGGTTGCTTCTGTAACTTACGATGCCGATTCTAAGTTTGGTATTATTAAGATCTGAATTCATTATCAATTTTTTCTTTTGCTTCGCCTGCAACATATAAAGAGCCTGCAATGCAGACAGCATCTGATTCTTTTGAAGTGTTGATGGCAAATGCACAAGCCTTGCCAACATCTTCCATTATTATTATCTCAGCATTACTGAATTTTGCAGTGGCTTTTTTCAAAATTAAAGGATCAATACTTCTGCCGGTTTTAGCTTTTGTGAATATAATTCTGCTGCTTGAATATACAAGGTTTTTAAGCATTGACTCATAGGGCTTGTCATCAAGAATACCAATCACTGAAGTAAGCTTTACACCTTCAAAGTTTTTCCTAAGGTAATCAGAAAGAATTTTCGAGGCATGTTGATTGTGTGCCCCGTCAATAATCACGCAAGGCTTATCTAATACATAATCAAGACGACCCGGCCACTTTGTTTTTTTAAGTCCTTTTCTGACATTAGATTCAGTAAATATTTGCTTATCATTATCCTTCCTTTTTACTGATAATAATTCTAATGCAGCAAGAGCTAATGCAGTGTTATCTCTTTGGTGGTCACCCTTTAAAGGGGTTTCAATATTTTTTAATTCTTGAAAGATGCCCTTATAAGAGAATCGGTTATGATTAGGGGCTTTCCTGGTTGAAAAGTTTTTTTTGTAAATATATAAGGGCGCTGATTTTTCTTTAGCCTTTGTTTTAATGAACTCAATGCCGGAAGGTTGTATGACCCCGGTTACAACAGGCTTGTTAAGTTTAATAATGCCGGCTTTTTCCCTTGCAAGAGCCTTTATAGTATTTCCAAGATAGTCAGTATGCTCAATCGAAAGATTGGATATTACGCTGATTTCAGGTGTCAGAATATTGGTTGCATCAAATCTGCCGCCCATGCCGGTTTCAATAACAGCAAATTCAACTCTGTTTTTATTGAATATATAAAAGGCCATGGCAGTAGCTATTTCAAAAAAAGTTGCTTTCCTTTTTCCGATATCAACTTTATTTACAGCCTGGTATGCCTGAACAATTTCTGCATCAGAAACATCAATGCCGTTAATGGAAAATCTTTCATTAAATTTTATAAGATGCGGGGATGTATAAAATCCTGTTCTGTAACCTGCCTGTATAAGTATGGAAGATATATATGTCCCAATGGAACCTTTACCATTGGTGCCGGCAATGTGTATGGTTTTATAATTTTTCTGAGGAGAGTTAAGGAGTTTTAAAATATTGGATATTGTGTCAAGCTCAAGTTTGATACCAAAACGCCCAAGCTTGAAAAGTTTATCTAAACAGTTTTTATATGAATCAGCATTCATTTTTTATATAAAACAAAACCCGGTAACAAAATAGAATTTTCTTGCTACCGGGTATTAGTTGTTTAATCGGTTTATCTTCTTTTACTGCGGGATTGTGCAATTCGCTGCCGTCTTAATGCTTCTCTGTTTTTACGTCGTCGGTGTTGACATGGTTTTTCATGATACTTTTTCAATTTTAATCTTTTAAAAAGTCCATCGTTCTGGATTTTTTTCTTTAAGATTTTCATTGCTCTTTCAACATCGTTATCAATAACGTGAACATTAATACTTTTCAAAAACATCGCCCCTTTCGTATTTATTTTTTTATATCTTACTTAACCAGTATCTAATATCAAATTTTTTTTTTAAAATCAAGCAAAACTTTACGATTGTAAAATTATTCTTGACAGTATAAGGGTTGCTATATTAGCATAACATTATACACTTTTTAACAAATGAGGTATATTATGATTCACGAAATCGTTGAAAACCCAAATGATTTTTCGTTTTTTATTGAACTTGGCAAACCACTGTCTAAGGCAAAATCTATTAAAGAGACATTCGATGTTATCATGTATCAGATAGGTGATATTTTCCAACCTGAAAACTGGTCTTTGCTCTTAAATGATTCTAAAACCGATGAGATGATTTTTACAATAGTTGTTGGGAATAACAAGCAGGATCTACAGGGGATGCGAATACCAAAAGGGAAGGGCATTGTAGGGCACATAGTCTCGACTGGAAAGTCTTTGATTGTAGGTGATGTCGAGCATGATCGTCGTTTTGATGTGAATATTGATAAACAGACTGGTTTTAAAACTCAATCAATTATCGGTGTACCATTAATCACTGGCAAGAAAATATTTGGTGTTATTGAACTTATAAATAAAATCAGTGGTGAGAATTTTACTGCAATGGACTTAAAAGTTTTATCGTCCATAGCAGAATATGCTGCCATAGCAATTGAAAGATCATACTATAATCAGGCATTACAGAAAATTGCATGGGTAGATCTGTTGACAGGAGTGAATAACCGCAATGGTTTTGAGCGCGCTATCAACACCAGAATGGAAACTCTTAAACGTTATAAAACTCCTTTTTCTATCCTTATGCTGGATATTGACGGGTTTAAGCTGATAAGCAACAAATATGGTCACTCAATCGGGGATGAAATTCTTAAAAAAATGGCATCAGTTCTTAAAAAAACAGTAAGAAAGACAGATAAGATTTTCAGGTACGAAGGAGATGAGTTTATTATCCTCATGCCAACTATTGATAAGCAAAAAGCTGGCCAGGCAAAGCAGCGTCTTTTGACACAGTTTAAGGATTTCGACAAACAATTTGAAGATGATATTAAGTGTCATGTTAGAATCTTAGACTATACTTTAGATACTTATGATTTGGCAAAATTGTCATCTATTCTTGACAAGAAGTTATTAAATCAAACAATAGTAGAGTATGAAGATAACATTGAAAATTTAGGAGAAAACATTCAACCTCTGCTTGAACAAGAAGCAAAAGAGGCACAGAATATCCAGGCAGAAAAAAAGAAAAAATATGGTAAAAAAGTTTCTCTCCAGGGGGAGTTCACTTTTTTCAAGATACATGGGCATGGATCTATTACTGTAACAGAATTATCCATGCAGAGAATTGGATTTCAGGCTTCTGACCGTCATGAAATCAGACCTGAAGATATACTTGATGTTAAGTTTACCTTAAAGGATAAAGGCAGATCAGTGATTAAAAGGCGGGTGATTGTTGATTTGGTTAAGGATGGTTTTGTTCAGGGAGAGTTTTATAATCCTCCTCCCTATGATAAAGATCTGGGTTTTTATATTTTTGGTTAAAATAAAATTTAAGCCGGTTCCGCAATTAAGATCAGAAAATAAAAACAGGAACCAGATTTGTTAACTGTTTGATAAAGAACTTGATTAATCCATCAAATAGTGTGTTAGATTTTCTGCTTTCTATACAGGGGATCTATTGTGAAATTCAATAGTCAATTTATTTTTATTAAAACATCCATGGGCGTTATGATAATAGGTTTTCATGTTTTGTTATGCTCGCTATTAAAGTTGCTAATATCGCTAAATACAAGGGGTTATTGACTGCAAAGAAAGCTGGATTCTATTGATAATGAACCCGTTTTTCCACCACGGCAAACTGGATGATGGTGATAATAGCAAGAATAAAAACCAGAATAACTGTCAGTGTGGCTGCGTAACTGGTATCCCAGAAACTGAACGCATTTTCATAAATATAATATAATAAGAGGGAGCTGGCATTGTCTGGTCCTCCCTTGGTCATGATAATCAGATGATCCACCAGTTTAAAAGAATTGACAACAGCGTTGACCGTAACAAACAGTGTGGTGGGCATCAATAGAGGAAAGGTTACCCGGCGGAAGTAATACCATTTTCCAGAGCCTTCCACGAGTCCGGCTTCCTTGAGTTCAGGAGACAGTTGCTGGAGGGCAGCCAGATAAAACACCATGAAAAAACCAGACTCTTTCCAGATTACCATGACAATGAGGCAGAACAGGGACGTTTTTGGATTACCAAGCCAGTTATGGCTGTCCCCGCCAAAAACGGCAAATACCTGATCAAAGAGTCCGTATTCCGGTGTGTAAAAGAAAAGCCAGATATTGGCAACAGCGATCATGGGCAAGACTGTGGGGGTGAAAAATGACATGCGTACAAGAGAACGGCCTTTGATATTACGATTGATCAGCAGAGCCATGCCAAGGGCAATAGCAATGCTAATGGGAACCGTGCACATGGAATAGATGAGGTTATTGGAGAGAACCTTCCAGAATATGTCATCGTCCATGAGGTATATATAATTTTCCAGCCCAATGAACGTTGTTGGTCGGGTTGCAGTTCCCATGGAAAACAAGCTGTGAAACATGTTGGAGACGATGGGGTAATGGGTAAACAGGCTGATCATAAAAACTGCCGGGAGCACAAGCAGCCATCCGTTGACATGATTCCAATAACGCAGTTGAAATTTTGGTTTCATGATGTTATGTCCTTTGGCAAAGCCTCCATCCGTCTGCCATCTTTGGCATCAAACAGGTGGATATGTTCCGGTTTCCAGTTGAGTCTGAGATGATCACCCGTTGAAACGCCTGCCTTGCCTTTGACGGTCAGTGTAATTATCTGTTTTGCCGACCGGCATACAATCAGGGTGTCTGCACCCAAATACTCGATGGCCTCTACCATGACCTTGATTCCTGAGTCCTCCGATATCCTTATGTTCTCCGGTCTGACCCCTAAGAGATACGGTGTGGTTGCCTCCTTTATAGACAGCAGGGATGAACATGCTGCCATGACCGGGGAATCAGGGGTCAGGATATTCATGGGCGGATTACCGATAAAACTTCCGGTAAAAGCGGTGGCCGGC
>JAIOSM010000104.1 GCA_021107575.1 Desulfobacteraceae bacterium
TGGAATGTCAAGAAGGTACTTATTGCTCTGGACCCAACCCATCAGGTTTTGCAAGAAGCAGCAAAACTAAAAGTTGACCTTGTTTTAACTCATCACCCTTTGCTTATGAAACCAGCCCAATGTATTAATTTTAGTTGTATGCCTGGTTCTGCTATTGCAATTTCAGCTAAGGAGAAAATTTCTATCGTTTCTGCTCACACAAACCTTGATAAAGCCAGAGATGGATTAAATGATTATTTTGCAAAGATTATCGGGTTAAAAGAGATTTCCCCTTTAAAAGAAAATTTTATTCAAAGTGGTGATTCCAACGAAGACTATGACAGTATCGGAAGAAGAGGAAAACTCAAAAAAGCAAGTTCTCTTAAAAGTTTTGCTTTACAAGTAAAAGAGAAATTAAATCTAAGGTTTATCAGGACTATTGGAGAGAATGAATCAAAAATAAAAACAGCTGCTGTTGTTACTGGAAGCGGAGGTTCTTTGATTGAAAATTTTTTTCAATCAAAAGCTGATGTTTTTATTACAGGGGATGTGAAATATCATGAGGCAAGGATTGTTGAGGAGAAGAAATTGTGTATGATAGATGTTGGACATTTTGGTTCAGAACACATTGCAATACAGCTTCTTGCTGATAAATTAACAATTGCTTCTAAAAATAAAGGCTATGATTTTCAAATTTTAAAATATGAAAATGAATTAGACCCATTTAATATTTTTTAAAGGATATATAAATATGCAAGAAAAAATTATGGAGAATATTAAAATTCTGGTAACCTTACAGGAAGCAGAACAAGAGATTATTAGGCTCACTGCTGTGCTTGCCGAATTTGAAAAAGAGAAGAAAAAAATTAGTCTGGAGCTTTTTGAATTTGAAGATGGTTTGAATAAAGAAAAAGAAAGATTGCACCAAGTAGAATCATTGTACAGAGAAAGCGAAAATGAAATACAGGTATTATTAGAACGTATTAAAAAAAGTAATGAACACCTGAGAAATGTTAAAACAAATAAAGAGTACCAGGCATTAAAACGTGAAATAGATGACAATACCAAACGTAAAATCAGTATTGAAGATGAACTGTTTGGGTATGCAGAGAAAAAAGAAGAAATTGAGGGTATAGTAGAAGAGCTTGAGAAAGACTTTATTCAGTTAACAGAAAGAATAAAGTCAGAAAAGAACGATATAGACAAAACCTCACAGGATGATTCCGCGCTTTTGGGAGAATTTAAAGCAAAGAAAAAAGATATAGGTGAAAACCTTGATCCAGTTATTTTTGAACAGTTTAAGAAAATTGCAAATATGCATGATGGGGAGGCTGTTGCGCAAGGTAAGAATGAGGTTTGCATGGGATGCTTTATGAATATTCCCCCCCAGCTCTTTATTGAACTTCAAAGGGGTGACAGGTTGATAATGTGTCCACAATGCAGTAGATTTTTGTTTTTTAATGAAGGAGAAAATAATACGGTTTAACCAGACTTAACGGTCGCTGGATTATAAATCCGGAGGAAAGTCCGAACACCACAGGGCAGGACGCTCCATAACTTGGAGTCACGGTGACGTGAAGGAAAGTGCAACAGAGAATAGACCGCCTTTATATCCTTTTGGGTATACAGGTAAGGGTGAAACGGTGCGGTAAGAGCGCACCAGTTTTCCGGGTGACCGGAAAAGCTTGGTAAACCCCGTCCGGTGCAAGACCAAATAGGAAAGCGTTTTAAAGTTGCCCAGCTATGCTTTCGGGTAGGTCGCAAGAGGTGTATGGCAACATGCATCCCAGATGAATGGCCGTTACTCTTAGATAAGGTAACTTTTTAAGGGAACAGGATTCGGCTTATTGGCTGGTTAAACCGTATTTAATTAACATTAGTGATTAGAAATATACTACCAAATTAAAAATTCAAGCAGAGAGCTTATGGAAAAATCTTGTGACATAACATTTAAAGAAAAAGTAAATCTTTTTTCATATGAATATCTAAAATGTATTAAATTTATAATAGATTCAAATGATCCTGATTATATTCTTACAAAGAAACTATATTCAAAGCTAATTACAACGTCTCACCTGCTCGAGGACCTCTTAGACTTTCATGGTGCTAAGAATAATAAAGAATGGGTATATTATCGTGAATTTTGTGCCCTGATACGTCATTTCGCCCTTGCCGGTTATTCTCAAAAACATATTTTGAACAGGTATAGTTTTTACAGCTTTGGAAAAAAGGATATTGTCAAATTCAAGAAGGTAGCCAGAGATACAATTATAATGATTCAGGAGTGTTTGAGAAATGCCTCTCCTGTTATTTTAGCTGAAGCTGAACGCCTTGGAATTAAAATTCCTGATTATTGATATAGAAAAACATATTTTCCTGAAATCCTATCAGGACAACATCTTGAACATAATATAGATGAATTTGAAGACACAGGGCAGCAAGGTAAAAACCTCACTCGAATTGCAAGTGAATTCCTTGAAATTATCAAAGATTTTGAACATTTTGCATTTTATGAAAAATATAATCATAAAAAGTTAAGGGAACTTGTACCGGCGAAAATCAATGAAGTTGAAATCAGGCGTTTTGAGATGTTGCTGCATAATTTACAATCTTCCTTTGATTCCTATGTAATCAGTGTAAGATCTTCTTCAAGTGGAAATAAAATAATTCAGCTTCGTGGTCACTTCTCAATAGTTTTTCATATACTTCAAGTGGCAGGAAGACTGCTTCATTTTTATGAAAGACACCTCCATGATGTAGGCCATAAAGACGTATATAACAGTGTGAGTGAGCTGCTATCAGATATGGTAGAATCAGATATACTTCTCGACCACACTGTAAATTCCTGCCTTTTTTACGCATGGCAATTTTTATCTTCAGGTAAGAAACTTGCATTTGAAATCGTAAATGAAAATATGGAAAGAGGATCAATCGTTGTCGGAATCCCTATGGACAGAGGGTTTCACAGTAGGCCAAGCATGCTTGTAGCAAAGATTGTACGTCATTATGGAGGCGAGGTAAACCTTTGTATTGGAGAAGATAAATTTGATGCTTCAAGTGTTCTTGATATCCAATGGGCTGGCGGTAAGATTAAAAAAGAAAATATTGAAGAAATCATGTTTAAAGGTGATTTGCGTGCGCTTGCTGATATTAAAATTCTTTCTGAAGTTAACTATGGTGAAGATTCCATGGGA
>JAIOSM010000280.1 GCA_021107575.1 Desulfobacteraceae bacterium
CTTCTTTAGGAAACCTTATTAAAAAACCAGATGATATTGAAAAGGCAATTAACTATGGAAAAAAAATTAAAGGCATTCTGGGTATAGTAATAATAAAAGATAAAAACATAGGCCTCTGGGGTGACTTAAAAATAGTTAAATTATAATAACCCGACCCTTCCAAAAAACTTGTAAAACATCTCCTTAATAATCATGGGGGATACCTTTAATATGTAAAGACAGATGTTCCTTATTGCTGTCTATATTATCAAGCCATCCATAATTTGCATCTTCCTTAGAATCTAAATCTTTAATATATGGCTTTAGATCTAACAGTGGAGTTTTGTCAAATACATCCAAACCAGAAGTGAAAATTTCATTATTAACTATCTTTTTTATCTTAACAATACTAATCCCTATCGGATTAGGGCGGTTGGGGGAACGACTTGCAAACAAACCAACTTTTGTACCAGGTGCCCAGGAGGGGGTAACTTCCATAGAAACCGTGTCAGAAATACGATCAATAAAAAATATAATATAAATATATTTAAAAAGGTTAAGATCAGCAAGACCATCTACATATGCATCCTCAAGCACAATACGAAAATCGCCGGAGTCCTTATCAACAGGTTGATATGGTGCACTGTTTTTATATGGAGTCCTGATTACTCCAATCTGCTTAAATTCAATTTTTGCATTCATGTTTTGGCTTCTTTAATTTATGTCAATAAAAATAATATTACCCTACCCAAGCTTCCCTGTTTCTCTCTCAACTGCATTGATTATCTTACCTGACTTTAATAAATCTTTTACAATATTTATATCAGTAGAAATAAGCCGGTCTTCTTTAAGATAATCAACATTTATACGTATAATATCATGAGCAGCTTTTGTACCGACTCCACCTTTAAGGTTTGTAAAGAGATCATAGCCTTGAGCTGCACAAAGGAGTTCGATTGCTATAACTTCTTCTACATTCTCAACTATTCTCATCAACTTACGTGCCCCATTTGCCCCCATGGAAACATGATCCTCCTTATTAGCAGATGTTGGTATCGAATCCACAGACGAAGGGTGAGCAAGTATTTTATTATCTGATACAAGAGCGGCGGCAGTATACTGCGCGATCATAAATCCTGAATTAAGGCCCCCGTTTTCAACCAAAAAAGCCGGCAGGCCACTTAAGTTTGGATTTACCAACCTTTCAACACGCCTTTCTGATATGCTTGCAAGCTCTGCTACTGCTATACATAGAAAGTCGAGAACCAATGCAACGGGTTGCCCATGGAAATTACCACCAGATACAAAGTCTTCAGAATCTGTAAATATTAAAGGATTTTCAGTAGAAGAATTCATCTCAGTCAAAATTACCTGCTTTGCATAATTGATAGTGTCCAAAGTTGCACCATGCACCTGGGGAGAACACCTTAGAGAATATGCATCCTGAATTCTGGAACAATCCTTATGTGAAGAAATGATTTCACTCTTTTCTGAAATCTTCAACATATTTGAAGCAACTATTTGCTGACCCTGATGCGGTCTTGCCTTGTGTATCCTTGGATCAAAGGCTGTTCTTGTTCCAAGTAGAACCTCAAGACTCATACTGGCTGCAATATCAGCATGCTTGCAAAGATTGATAATATCTATTAACGCTAAAGCACCAATGGCAGTCATCATCTGCGTACCATTTATAAGAGCAAGGCCCTCTCCTGCCTGAAGTTCTATCGGTTCAATTGAACATTTTTTCAGTGCCTTTGCGCCACTTAGCCTTTTTCCTTTAACAAAGGCTTCTCCTTCACCGATTAGCACAAGTGCAATATGTGCCATAGGTGCGAGATCACCACTAGCTCCGACTGAGCCTTTTTCAGGGACAACTGGTACAATAGATGAATTTAAAATTTCTAAAAGTTTATTTACTGTTGCCATGCTCAACCCTGATTTACCCAGACAAAAATCATTGAGCCTTATTGCAATCATAGCTCTTACTACATCTTCAGGTAATGGTTTTCCAACTCCTGCAGAATGACTTAAAATAATATTTTTCTGAAGTTTGATTATATCATTGCCTGATATAGCAACCGTACTTAATGCTCCAAAACCAGTGGTTACTCCATATATTTTCCGTTCTTCTTTTATCCATTTATCAACAAGCGCTCTCCCCTTTGCAAATTCTTTTTCAGTTTCCTTTGGTATTCTAACTTTTGCGCCTTTTCTTGCAATAGCCTCAACATCAATTAGGGTCATCTTCCCCTTTTTTATCGTAATTTCTAAACTCATATTTTGCCTCTCCTGATTTTCCCTGAGAGTTTATACTTTGAACCCGGGTAAATTAGTATACTGTAAGTTGCCACAAGATCAAAAGACCATGTTCGCCGCTTAAGAGATATGCATGGCTCTCCATGTTTAATTTGTAATAGCTTTTGAATCGCTTTTTTCGGAATAATTGCTTCAATGGTATGTTCTGATTCCTGTATTGCTGCAATTTCCAGCAGATACTCACTGGGGGTCATTTTTGTAAAATCCTGTTCCAGATACTTTGGTGCAACTCTTGGATTAATAAATCTTTCCGAATACTGAACAGGAATATCCTCGTCTTTATGTACAAAAATTGAATGAAAAACTCTGTCGCCTGCATTTATGTCCATCTTTCCTGCTATATTTTTTGATACACTTTCTTCTTTAAATAAAATCATATCTGATGAATGAACTCCGCCCCATTTAGCTATCTCTTCTGCAATGCTTTTTATTTCCAGAAGAGCAACCTCGGGTTTGGATTTTGCAACAAAACTGCCAACTCCCTGAATTCTTATTATTCTGCCCTCGGCAGTGAGTTCTTTCAATGCCCTGTTAGCTGTCATTCTTGAAGCATTGAATAAATTTGCGAGTTCGACTTCAGACAGGATTCTGTCTCCGGGTTTTAAAATACCTGAATCAATCTTTTCCCTGATGCTTATTTTGATTCTTTCATAAATGGCAAATCCCTTTTCAAAACTGCTCATATTGAATCCTTTTTTTACGTCTCTGATTTGACACATTCATCCTGACAATCAAATTGTATATACAAGTAAACACACGCTACATCAATTGTCAATAATAATTTTCACATCAAGAGCAACCCACCTGCCCTGTGAAAAAACAATGGGCTTTATATCCAGCTGACTTAGCTTATCTCCCATGTCATCTGCAAGTATTGATACGTTTGAAATAATTTCAGCAAATTTATCTTCATCAAAGTTCATACCTCTGAATCCGTGAAAAACTTCGGCAAGAGCAAGTTCATTAATCATACTTTTTGCTTCGTTTTTCGAACATGGAGCCAGTCGAAATGTTACATCCTTATAAATTTCTGTAAAAATACCACCGGCACCAACCATAACGGCATGTCCCAGTGCAGGATCTTTAATAACTCCTATAATAAATTCAGGTGCTTCAAAATCACTCTGATGCTCTATTAAGATATTCTCACCAGCAAATCTTTTTCTGATATCATTCAACTGCTTTTGAATATCCTCTTTTGTCACATTTAGAACAACACCTTTTTGCTCAGTTTTATGTAGAATATCAGGAGAGCATACTTTGAGCACATAAGGAGGCGTTATTTTTGAGACCTCGAATCTGTCTTTTGGGACAAACACCCTGGCATCCGGCACACTGATGTCATAAAATTGTACAAGTCTTTTTGCCTCAAACTCATTGGGGCGTCCTTTTATCTCAAGTTTATTAAACCAGTTCTCTATCTTTTTTACCACTTTTGTTCCTCCTGATTATATCTACCTTATACTTGGCTATCCCTGATTATCCGAATTAAGTTTTCTTTCTATTTCTGCTCTTTCTACAAGAAATCTTGCGGCTCTGACCGTACGCCCAATGGCAGGAAAACCAGGAACCTTTGCAAGAAAAAAATTTCTTAAAGAACTATTAGTAAAAGGCCCGTATTTTGTAAAAACTATAACCGGTGTATTCGAATCTTCTATTACCCTTGCAACTATATCTATTAAATTCTCTGTAATCCCGGGAGGTGCAAAAAATGCTATGCAGATAACAATGTCAACACCATCATCATTCACAAGAGCTTCAAGGCTTTTTTTAAACATATTGTCATCAGCACTTGCTGTAATATCAACCGGATTATTGCATGCCGAAAATGGGAATGTGGCATCAAGTATCTTTTGTTTAGTAGTGGAAGAGAGCTCAGCCATTTTTAAAGTAGCCCTTTGATCATGTTTTTCAACATAATCAGTAGCTATTACTCCATAACCGCCGGCAGCCGTTAATATGGCAACTCTATTTCCCAAAGCAGCAGGGAGCATAGACAATACTTTTGAAGCATCACAAAACTCTTCGTCGTCATACACTCTCTGAATGCCATATTGTTTAAAAGCACCACTTATAATATTATCAGAGCCTGCAAGCTTTCCTGTATGTGAGCTTACTGCTGATATTGCTGTTGCAGTTCTACCTGCTTTTAAAACAACAACAGGCTTGTTCTTTGCAATATCTCTTGCAATTTCAAGAAATTCCCGGCCATTTTCAATACTCTCAAGATAGAATGTAACACAATTAGTCTTATCTTCATTACCAAAATACTTTAAAAATTCGATCTCATCCAGATCACATTTATTGCCTAAACCTATAAATGCCCGCATTCCAAACCCTGTATTACTTGCATATCCAAGAGCCTCAACACCCACAGAACCACTTTGCACAATACAGGCAACCTGTCCACCCGGGTCAAGGGCTCGGTCTCCATGTTCCACAAATATTGTATCAATATTCTCATCAGGAAGAAAAATTCCCAGAGAATTAGGTCCGAGTAAGCGTATTCCTGATTCTTGAGAAATTGTTTTCAGTTGCTCTTCCAGCTTTTTCCCTTCTTCTCCGACTTCTCCGAACCCGCCTGCAACAATAATAGCAAAAGGAATATTTTTTTTTGCACAAGACTCAACAGCACCAACAGAAGCTTTTGCAGAAATTGTTATAACTGCAAGATCAATATCATTGGGGAGTGCTTCTATATTTGGAAAAACTTTTATTCCTGATATTACGATTTCTTTAGGATTAACAGGGTAAAGTCTTCTTCTTGAATCCAACAACCTTTTAAAAATAATCTCTCCGACCTTACCCTTTGAATTTGATGCTCCGATCACTGCAATTCTTTTGGGGTCGATAAGACGGGTCAATGATATTTCGCTACTCATAGAATCTCCCTTTTAATTTTTTTTCCTTCTACTATATAATATATATTCAAAAGTCAACAATGACCACAGAAAATTGCCCGATACAATCAAATCCGAAATATTTTTTTAATAAGCTTTTGTGGAAATGATTGAAAAAAAAAAATAATTGTTCTATTATTCAAATGATTTATAGTATGCTAAGTATGCTTAATAAAGATAGCTGATGAACACAATTAATAAGTATAGTTAATAAACTAAATTATAAAATTCGGAGTGGCTAAATGAAAAAAATCAAGACAGCTCTTTTTTTGATTATCATTATTTTTTTTGCAGTTATAATCTACCAGAACAAAGAATATTTCTTTACAAATTATTCCTTGATTATCGATCTTAAGTTCGCATCATTACAATGGGTTATCCCTGAATTTATGAATATCGGCTACTTTGGAATATTTTTCTGTCTAGGATTTTTAGTGGCCGGCTACATGGGGATATCCTCAAAATTAAAATCCAGAAAAATAGTTAGAAGATTAAATTATGATATTAATTCATACCATGAACAAATATCATCCTTAAAAACAGAGCTTGATAAATTCAAAAACGATCCATACATTAATAACAAATTGGAAAGTGATGGTGATAAGTCTCCTGAACAGCCTCAAACAACCTGATTTATTCCAGTCGATATCTTTATGACTGATACTAAAAATACTCCCATGATGGAGCAATATCTTTCAATAAAAGAAAACTATAGTGATGCGATACTATTCTATAGAATGGGAGATTTTTATGAAATGTTTCATGAAGATGCAAGGAAAGCCGCTCCTATTCTTGAAATAGCTCTCACGTCAAGAAATAAAAATGACCCAAACCCGATTGCAATGTGCGGTATTCCTGTTAAAGCTGCTGATAATTATATAGCAAAGCTTGTGGAAAATAGTTGTAAAGTTGCAATCTGCGAACAGGTTGAAGATGCTGCCCTTGCAACAGGACTTGTAAAAAGAGAAGTTGTCAAGGTGATTACTCCTGGAATGATTGTCAGCGAAGAACTTCTTGACAAAAGTTCCAACAACTTTCTTCTTTCATTATTTAATAGTAACAAAAAAGCAGGCCTCTCATTTCTAGATATTTCCACTGGTGCATTTCACATAACTGAAGTTGATACTGAAAATGGAAAGATACCTTTATACCTCATAGATGAAGCTCTAAGGACTGATCCAAGCGAGATACTTCTTCCGAAATATTTCCGGAATGATCCAAATTATACTTTTCTTAGAAATGCCTTTGCAAACAAAACGATCACTTATCTTGACAAACACCATTTTGATCTTTCAGATGCAAGACAGACTCTCTGCGACAAATTTAATACTCAAAGCCTTGAAGGATTCGGGTGTGATTCATTCTCTTCAGGACTCTCCACAGCCGGTGCAATAATATCATATGTGAAAGATACACAGTTTCAGACCACAACACATATTACAAAAATCATACCCTTTGAATTTAACGATTATTTGATCATTGATAATAAATCATGCAGAAATCTCGAGCTTTTACAGAATCTACAAACTCAGGATAGAAAAGGCACATTACTTGCTGTTCTTGACAAAACGGTTACTGCAATGGGCTCAAGGTTATTAAAAATATGGATAAAATACCCGCTTAGAAATAAAAACAAAATAAAGCAAAGGCTTGATGCTGTTCACCAGGC